>JAMFST010000100.1 GCA_026225435.1 Labilithrix luteola | reverse complement strand
GCTGGTGGTGGTGGCCTGGCTCCCGGCGCTGCTCCCGGCGGGGGACGGCTGGAAGCGCCACCTGCCGCGCGCGGTGATGGCAGTGGTCCTCTTCGCCGCGGCCATGTGGCCGAACCTCCAGCGGCCGAGCGAGCCCACCTCCGCCAGCCCCCACAGCACCGCGGGCTGGTTCTCCACCATCTGGGAGCCGCGCGGCACCGATCGCCTCGCCCAGCTGCGCATCAACGCCGAGCGCATCGTGCCGCCGCCGCCGTGCGCGTGGGCGAAGATCAGCACCCTGTACCGCGACCTGGGCCGCGACGCCGACGCCACCAAAGCGCAGCAAAAAGCCGCGGGCGCACCGGACAGGTGCTACCGCGGCCTTTGAGAGCTCGCTCAGCTTCGCGGAGCGTCAGTGCTTGGGGAACAGCTCCGTCCAGGTGACCGCGGCGACGAGGGTGAGCATCATCAGGAGGCCGACGGCGTGGACGCCTGCTTCCACCTTGGCGTCGGCCTTGCGACGGGCGAGCGCCTCGAAGACGAGGAAGATGAGCCGCCCGCCGTCGAGCGCCGGCACCGGGAGCAAGTTGAAGCCGCCGAGGTACGCGCTCAGCATCCCCAGGAGCATGAGCAGGTCGGCCGGGCCGTTGGCCGCCGCCTTGGCCGTCTCCTTGACGATGTTCACCGGGCCGGAGAGCTCCGGCTTCTCCTTGAGCATGATGACGCGACCGAGCGCGGCCACCAGCTCATAGACCACGCGCGGCGGCTCGGTGACGCTGAGGGTGAACGCCTCGCCCAGGTCCTTCACCTTGCGCGCCTCGGGGCTGATCGAGATCTTCCCCTCGGTCTCCGTCCCCTTGTCGCCCGGGGTGACGTGGAGGAGCTGGGTCTGCCCGTCGCGCTCGATGGTGACGGCCAGCGTCTCGCCCGGGTGCCCCTTGATGGCGCCGATGAGCGCCGGCCAGTCCGGGATCGGCTTCCCTTCGACGTCGACGATCCGGTCGCCGTCGCGCATGTCCGCCTGCGCGGCGCGCCCGTCCGGGCTGACCGAGACGCGCATGCTGTGCTCGTCGTGCGTCTTGCCGCCGAGGGCGAAGGCGCCGAAGAGCAGCACGCTGGCGAAGATGTAGTTGGCGATGGGGCCGGCGGCGATGGTGGCCACCCGACCGAAGAGCGAGGCGTTGGCGTAGCTGCCGGCGCCATGGACCTCCTCCTCGTCGAAGGGGTTCATCCCGGCGATCTGCACGTACGCCATGAAGGGGATGACCGCGACCTGGAAGACGGTCTCGCTGCCGCGCGGGCGGTGGCGATAGAGCGTAGGTCCGAAGCCGATGGAGAACTTGAGGACGCGCATGCCGAAGCGGCGCGCCACAAAGTAGTGCCCGGCCTCGTGCACGATCATGAGGATCGCGATACCGAGCACGGCGACGACGAACTTCATGACGCTCACTGTAAAGCGTCAAGGGCGCCCGCGCTACGAACGCGCAGCGGGAATGACTGTCGCGCTCACCAGAACGAGACGCCCAGGGTGACGGTCGGATATCCCACCCGCAGATTCAGGGCGACGTGCTCGCTGAAATGCCAGCGCCCGCCGACCGCGAAGGTGGGGAGAACGCCGAAGTCCGAGGGGGAGCCGACGCAGACGTTTCCGGCGCACACCGTGTCGGAGATGAAGCCTTTGTACAGGAAGATTCCCCCCTCGCCGTAGACGCTGAACTGGCGCGCCACGAAGAAGTTCCACTGGAGGGCGACCGGGAAGAGGAGGTAGTTCGCTCCGCAGCCGGTGGTCTGGAAGTAGCACTGGTCGTAGTGGACGAGGTCGATGCCGAAGTTGATGGCGACGCTGTTGTTGATCGACGGGACGAAGCCGTTGCGGACGATGGGAATGCCGAAGCGCGCGCCGACGCCGTAGCCCGCGGACGCAAAGACGCTGTCATCGCCGAGGACGAGGTGCGGCTCGATCTCGACGGAGTAATCCGGGTGCGCGCCGGGGCTGCGGATGGTCTCGTCGGCGTGGGCCGTGCGCGGGAGGCAGAGGACGGCGACGAGGATAAGAAGGACGAGCGAAGCGAACGAGGCGACAAGCAAGCGATGCATGGGATCAGTCTCCAGCCGAGCGTGGGGGCAGTGAAGACGTGAGACTCGCACCGGAAGGCGGAGCAGAGGAAGAGCTCTCCTCCGGTGGAGGTGGACGAGAGGAGCTGGAACCGGTGACGGCTGAGGAGAAGATGGCCGCGTCCGGTGGGCTCTTGCTGCCGGGCATCGTGCGCCACCAGATCCCGTCGCGCGTGCTGCGCGCCTGCCCCTCGCGCTCGAACTTCGCCAGCAGGCGGCTGACGGTCTCGGTAGTTGCGTGCACCATACACGCAACGTCGCGGCGGCGCAGCGGGATGGCGATGAAGCGCCCTTGCCCCAGCGGCGTGCCGTGCTGCTCGGCGAGCGCGTCGAAGAGACCGCGAATGCGCTCGTCGACCGGGCCAGCGACGAGATCGTCCAGGCGGCGGGTCTGCGCGCGGAGGTCGCGCGCCAGGCGGATCATGAGCGCGCGCGGGAGCGCCGGGTGGAGCTGGGCGAGGCGGGCGAGGCCGCGGCGATCGAGGCTGGCGACCTGCGAGGAGCGCAAGGTGACGACGCTCGCCGGCGCCGGCTCCCCGTCGAAGATGGACGCCTCGATGAGCAGCTGCGGGCCGCGGGTGACGTCGAGCACCACCACCTCCTCGGCTTTCGTCCCGGCGGCGGCGACGCGCACCGTCTTGGCGGCGCCGCGCAGGAGGAAGAAGAGCGCGGTGGCGACCGTCCCCTGCTCGACCAGCGCGGTGCTCGCGTGCACGCGGATCTGGGTCATCGAGGCGGCGAGATCGACGATCGCGTCGCGCGGCAGCTCGGCGAGCACCGGCGCGGCGCGCAGCTCGGTGAAGAGATCGAGGTCGCTCGCGGGAGGCATACCGACCCAACCTGAATAAGCTTGGGGAGACCCGCACGGCAAGCTACGCAGGTGCCGCGGTGGCCTTCGTCGCGCTCATTTCTCGTCGCGTTTGCGTCTACGGCGCCGTTTGTGGCGCGCTCGGCGCGTACGCTTCACCCGCGGCAGCCGATCCGGCTGGGCCAGCAGCGGTCGCGACGCCGGAGACGGAGACGGTGGTGGTGCACGGCGGCGGTTCGAGCGCGGCGGGCTTCGTCGGCCATGCGGCGGTCGAGGACCAGCCGCGCGAGGTGGTCGACGTCGGCGAGCTGCTCGAGGCGGTCCCGGGCGCGCACGTGCGCCGTCAGGGGGGCGAGGACGGGCTCTCCACGCTCAGCCTGCGCGGCACCAGCTCCAGCGAGACCAGCGTGGTGCTCGCCGGGGTGCCGCTGACCGGTGGCGGCGATCCGGCGCTCGATCTGTCGACGTTGCCGCTGTGGCCGGGGGCGCGCGTGCGGGTGTTTCGCTCGTTCACGCCCGCGGGGCTCGGTCCCGGATCGCTCGGCGGAACGCTGGCGCTCGATCCGCCCTCGCCGCACGATCCCGAGCGCACCCTGGTGTGGGTCGGCGTCGGGAGCTTCGGCGCGGCGCGCATGCGGGTGGGCGACGTGCGCGCCCTCGGCGATGGCCCGGATGCGCCGCGGGTGGCGGTCGGCCTGTCGGCGTCGCGGGCGACGGACGACTTCTCGTATTACAACGCGCAGCTCGGCCACGACACCGACCAGGTGAACGCGCAGCACGCGCAGGTGCAGACGCTTGCATCTTACATGCTTCCGTTTCACCTGGGCACGAGCGCGCGCGAGGGGGAGCTGACGGTGACGGTCATGGGGCAGGCGCGGCGGCAGCACCTGCCGGGCACGCCCTACCTGTCGACGCCGAACCAGGTGCTCTCGAGCGACCGCGAGCTCACGTCCGTCCAGGCTTCGGTGCAGGAGGGGCGCGGAGCTCTGTACACGCGGGTCTGGGGGCGGCGCGAGGATCTGAAGCTGTCCGATGATCCGGTTGCCAGCCAGGGGACGCTCACCCCGTCGACCGAGGACGACGCCATCTGGGCAGCGGGAGGCGCCTTCGGCTGGCGCGGCGCGCCGGTGAAGGGGGCGAAGCTCGACGCCTTGATCGACGCCAGCGGCGAGTGGTTCGCGCCCGGAGATTTTCGCGGCATCACGGCGCCACCGAACGCCACGCGCGCGTCGGTCGGGAGCGGCCTCGACGCGAGCTACGCGATCTCGGCGGCGACGACCGTCGCGGTGAGCGGCCGGCTCGACGGGTGGAACGACGCCGCGAGCAGCAACGCCTCGCGCCTCGAGCTGCGACCGACCGCGCACGGCGGCGTCGAGACGACGACCGGTCCACTGGCGCTGGCTGCGCACGGCGGTCTGCTGGCGCGGCCACCGAGCTTCCTCGAACGCTACGGCGATCACGGGAGCTTCCTCGGCGACCCGAACCTGAAGACCGAATCGGCCGTGACCGTCGACGCCGGCGCGCGGCTGGCCGGGCGCACACACGACAGCGGTGTTCTCGACTGGCACGCGAGCGGCGACCTCGACGTCTCGGTCTTCGCCACCTGGGCCACCGATCTCATCACCTTCGTCGCGCAGGGGGCGCAGGGGAGCGCGCTCGCCACCAACATCGGCCGCGCGCGCATCCTCGGCCTCGAGCTCGGCGCGCACGGCGAGGTCGGGCCGTTCTTCGCGCGCGTGGCCTACACGCTGCTCTCGACGGAGAACCTGTCCGCTTGCTCGGGCAACGGCACCATCACCTTCACCGCCAGCACCTGCGTGCGCCCGCCGCTCCCCGGTCGCCCGAGCGACGACCTGGTGACCGACGTCGGTGTCCACCTGGGTCCGGTGCGCGCGCGCTATGGCCTGGATGTCGTGAGCGGAGAGTACGCCGACACCATCGGAGACGTCGGGGTCCCGGCACGCGTGCTCCAGTCGACCGGCGCTTCGCTCGACGTGCCGCACGTGCCCGGGCTGCGCATCGCCATCGACGTGCGCAACCTGTTCGACGTACGCACGGGTACGTACGCCGGCGCCTTCGGACCGATCCGGGAACCGATCGGCGACGCGTACCTTTATCCGCTCCCCGGGCGCAGCGTGCTGGGGACGATTCGTTACGAGACGACGCGCTGAGCGAGCTACGTTCGCGTGATGACGACACGCCGCTCGCTCCTCTCCTTGACCGCCTTCCTGCTCGGTGCGGCAGCAGCGCTCGCTGCGTGCGGGGGAGACGACGACGCCGGCATCGCGGGCACCGGCAGCGACGCCGGAGCCACCGGTGACGCGGAGCTGGCGACGAGCGCCATCGAAGCGGGCATCGGTCCAGCCAAGGGGCCCGTCGTCGCCTGCGCACCGGACGAGTCGGCGCCGGTCCCCACGACGCGCTGCACCACGGACGTCACCAGCACCACGATGCCCGTCTGCGGCGTGTGGACCAAGGTGGAGATCCCCGGCACCGTCTGCGGCGACGGCAGCCAGTACAAGTTCTTCGTCAACTACTCCAACACCAGCAACGACCTGCTCGTCAGCTTCGAGCCCGGCGGCGCCTGCTGGGACTACGCCAGCTGCACCGGCGAGGGGGGCACCCGCGGCGCGGCGAACCCCAACGGCATCCCCGACGACCACATGTCGGAGTACCAGTACCTGAACCTGCTTCGCCGCACCGCCGACAACCCGGCGCAGGCTTACAACATGGTCTTCGCCTCGTACTGCACGGGCGACATCCACACCGGCGACAAGGTGGCCACGTACACGAGCGACGGCGGCGTGGACGGCGGCGGCCCCGCGACCATCACCTTCAACCACAAGGGGCACGACAACACGGTCGCCATGGCCGCGTGGATCGCCCAGACGTTCCCGACGGTACCCAAGCTGTTCGTCACCGGCTGCAGCGCGGGCGGCGCCGGCGCGCTCCTCAACTACCCGGTGCTGCGCTCGGCCCTCGGCGCGCAGGCGCAGTGCGGCTACCTCCTCGACGACTCCGGCCCCATCTTCCACAGCGACGGCCCGTCGAAGCTCCTCGACGCCAAGATCCGCGACGCCTGGAACGTCGACGGCGTCATCGCCGAGATCGCCGGCGCCTTGCCGGGAACGCCGTCGATCTCGGTCGCCGCGTTGCAAGCCGACTACGGCCAGGTCAACACCGCGATCGCCGAGGCGTACCCCAAGGATCGCCTCGCCTTCACCGCCTACCGCGAGGACTTCAACTACTCGCTCTACTCGTACCAGAGCTTCTACCCCGGCTCGACCGAGGCCCAGATCCACGCCTTCTTCTGGCAGGACCTCCAGGAGCTGATCCCGACGTACGACGCGCAGCCGAACCTCGCCTTCTACATCCCGTACTTCCGTACAGACAACTGCAGCCACTGCGTCTCGATCCCGCCGATCGGCAACGCGCCCCTCGAGCCGACGAACGACAACACCGTCCTCGGCATGCCGTGGCAGGGCTCGGACATCCCCGAGGACATGATCGACCTCAAGGCCTACACGACGACCTTGCTCGACGACACGCAGCCGATGCGCTCGTACCTGCAGGCGGTGATCCCGACGGAGATGTTCACGCCGGCGGAGAGCATGCAGTGCCTGGAGTGAGAAGCGCCCTCACAGCGTGAGCTCGAACACCTTCCACTGACGCTCCGCCGCGAGCAGCGGGTCGCTCTCGTCCCTCCACCAGCGCACCGCGTGGAACCCGACGCGCTTGTACGCGAGGATCG
>JAMFST010000887.1 GCA_026225435.1 Labilithrix luteola | reverse complement strand
GCCTCCTCGACGACGGCCGCTTCGCGCCGGAGATGGTCTCGCTCATCAAGCGGAACAACTGCGGCAAGGCGCTCGACATCGCCCGCATGGCCAGGGACATGCACGGCGGCAACGGCATCCAGGCCGAGTACCAGGTGATGCGCCACGCGGCGAACCTCGAGACGGTGAACACCTACGAGGGGACGCACGACGTGCACGCGCTCATCCTCGGCCGCGCCATCACCGGCATCTCCGCCTTCTCCTGAAAGGGACGCCGCGGGCCGCGTCAGACTCGCGAGAAGACGAGCGACGCGTTCGTGCCGCCGAACCCGAAGGCGTTCGAGAGGGCATGCCGGACCTGCCGCTGACGCGCGATGTTCGGCACGACGTCCAGCGGGCAGCGCGGGTCCTGCTCGTCGACGTTGATGGTCGGCGGAAGGACCCCATGATGGACGGCGAGCGCGGTGAAGATGGCTTCCACCGCGCCGGCGGCCCCGAGCAGGTGGCCGGTCATGCTCTTCGTGGAGCTGACGGCCAGCCGGCGATCGGTAGCGTGCGCGCCGAACCCGTGGACGATCCCCTCCGTCTCGGCTCGGTCACCAAGGTCGGTCGAAGTCGCGTGCGCGTTCAGGTAGTCGATCGAATCCGGAGAGAGCTGAGCGTCGTCCAGCGCCATGCTCATGGACCGCTCGCAGCCTTCGCCTTCGGGTGGCGGGCTCGTGAGGTGGTACGCGTCGCTCGACGCGCCGTAGCCCGTGAGCTCCGCGTAGATACGAGCGCCACGCTTGGTCGCTCGCTCGTAGGATTCGAGCACCAGCACGCCGGCCCCTTCGCCACAGACGAACCCATCGCGCCCGAGATCGAACGGCCGGCTCGCGCGCTCGGGCGCGTCGTTTCGTCGCGAGAGAGCGTGCATCGCCTGGAAGCCGCCGATGGCGATGGGCGTGATGGTCGACTCGGCCCCACCCGCGAGCATCACGTCGGCGCGCCCGCGGCGGATCCACTCGGCCGCCTCCCCGATGGCGTGCGCTCCCGTGGCGCAGGCGCTCGTGATGGCATAGCTCGGCCCGCGGAGCCGATGGGTGATCGAGATGTGCCCGGCGGCGATGTTCGCGATGATCCGCGGGATCGTGTACGGGCTCAGCTTCGACGGCCCCTTGGCATCCAGCGTTGCCTTGGCGTTTTCCAGCGCGGTGAGGCCGCCGAGACCGACGCCCACGAAGCACCCCGCGCGCGTCTCTTCCTGTTGCGTCAGCACCAGGCCCGCGTCCGTGACGGCCATCGAGGCCGCGCCCATCGCGAACTCGGTGAAGCGATCCATCTCCTTGCGTCTCTTCTTCTCCACGAAGAGGCCGGCGTCGTACCCCTTCACCTCGCAGGCGAAGCGAACGGCGAAGGCCGCCGAATCGAACAGCGTGATCCCGGCGGCGCCGCTCCTGCCCTCGATCAACGCGGCCCACGTGCTCGCCATGTCGTTCCCGACCGGCGTCACGCACCCCATGCCGGTCACCACGACGCGCGCGCGGTTCACGACCGAGCCCCCGGGCCGAGACGAAGCGGCGTCGCCAGCGCTCGACGCAGCTGATCGCTGGCCCCACGCCCCGCGGCCAGCGCGACCCTCCGCCGACCGACGGGCTTCCCGGTGCGGCGATTGGTGACGACGGTGTCGAGCGGCTCCCCCGTCTCCGCATCCACCGGAACCATCAGCTCACCGTCCGGCGCGAGCCAGCGGTTCCCCCAGCTCCCGAGCGCGAGGAGGACGGGCAGCAGCTCGAGCCCCTTCTCCGTCAGCTCGTAGTCATCGCGCGGTGGCCGCTCCTGGTAACGACAGCGCACCAGGAGCCCGTCGACGCACAGCTGCTCGAGCCGCCGCGTGAGCGTGCTGGGAGCGACCCCGAGGGCCGCTTCGAACCCCGCGAACGTCCGGCAGCCCTTCAGCGCCTCGCGCAAGATCAGCATGGTCCACGCATCGCCGACCTGGGAGAGCGCTCGACCGATGGGGCATTCTGGGGTCGCGAAGGGGGAAAGAGTCATGGTGAGCCTCGCTGTTACTATCGTTTCGATAGTAACGTCAACCCGGGCACCTCCAAGGACGCGTTCAGTCGCAAATCACGCTGAGAAGGGAATCGGGTTGCAGCGGGAATGGAGGATAGGGGACGTGCCGCGCCTCGATCATCTTCTCGTACAGCGTATCTCCGCGCGTCGGGGCGACGTCCACCGGCTGATGGTAGATGGCGTCCCGTAGCGCGCGGTCGAGCGTGATGTAGACGACGCCGCGCTGCGCGTAATCGGTCAGGAGCTGATCGAGCATCTCAGCGCCGATGGCACTGACGTGCAGGAGCAAAATCTGGGGGACGGATCGCCCATAGATCTGCCGCCCGGCCGCGACTGACCAGTTGAGAAACGTGTCGGCGTTCTGGATGTACGACGTCTTCAGCGCCGCGATCGCCACCCCATCGTGCTGCGCGAGACAGCGGGCGTACGGCTCTGCGTAAGCCCAATCGTAGAAATCGATCGTGACGTCGGTTGCCTGGTATCCGAGGGACGCCAGGTGCTGCTGGATCGCGTGACGAGACGCGAGATCGGGCCCCTCCTCCAGGTAGGGGTAGCGAAAGAATCTCCCGGCGTCGGTGGGGTCGACCTTGTTCAAGAATGCATGATTCTTGTCGATGTCGGCCAGATAAGCCTGGAGGCCAATCGCGTTGATATCGGCGTGTGAATACGTGTGGTCGCCGAGCAGGTGTCCTGCCGCCAGCCAGTCCGTGAGCGCCGCGACGTCCTCGGGATGCTCCTCGACACGTCGCCCGTTCGCGAAGCCCGTCACCGACGAGATGCCGTGCCTGCGCAAGGTCGCGAGGATCTTTCCCATGATGGACCGCCGCGTCTCCCCCGGAACGAGCGGACCGTTGCTCGGAAGATCGTCGAAGGTCAGCGCGACCTCGATCGGGTCCTCTCGACCGCCACCAACGGGGGCAGGTCGGCCGATGCACCCTTGCGCGACGAGCGCGCAGAGCGCCGCTGCCGCGAACATCCACGAACGCGCTGCCGTCATTTGCAGCCGCTCCTCCTACCAGATCCGCCCCGGCCGCGACGCTGCGCAGCATCCGAGCGCTGCACCGCGTCGTGGCCTCAGAGAAGGTGACGTGCGCCGACGGTACGAAAAAGTGGGAGGAGGTCTGCAAGGAATCGCCCGCGCCTGCGTCCAAGCCCGGCATCAGCACGTGCTGCCCTGCTCGTGCAGGAACGAGGCGATCCCATGACTACCTTTTCGCAGATACAGGCGATCATCGCCGCCGATCTCCGCGTCGACCCCGCGTCGATTCAGCCGCGTTCGAGCCTGGTGCAAGACCTGGGCGCCGACTCGCTCGCTCTCACCGAGCTGGTGATCAAGTTCGAGCGGCTCTTCAAGGTCTCGATCCCCGACGAAGCCCTGCGCGACCTCCAGCGCGTCGAAGACGTGGTGCGGTACATCGACGAGCGCGGCCTTCAAGCGGCGGCGCGGTGAAGGCCGGCGCCGGTCACCGCGTCGTCGTCACGGGCATCGGGCTCATCACGCCGGTGGGTATCGGCACGGAGGTCACCTGGCGCTCGCTACTCGAGGGGCGCGGAGGGATCGCACCGATTCGTCGCTTCGACACCGCGGGACTCCTCACTCGCTTCGCCGGCGAGATCAAGGACTGGGACGCGGACGCGTTCGTCGAGCCACGGAAGCGTCGGGAGATGAGCCGCGTCATCGAGCTCGCCATCGGCGCGAGCGTGCTGGCGTGGCAGGACGCGAAGCTCGGGACCTTGAGTCCAGGCGTCGCCGACCGCGCGGGGTGCGTGCTCGGCATCTCGATGGGCGGCATGGACGCGCTCGAGACCGCATTCACCGAGCTGTCGGTTCACGGCGCGCTCTCGCCCTACACGTTGCTGATGGCAGCGACGAGCCTGGCGTCCTCGCAAGTGGCCATTCGCCTCGGTCTTCGCGGCCTGAACTACACGGCCAACAGCGCGTGCGCTTCGGGCGCGCACGCCATCGGTGAGTCGGCGCGCGCGATCCAGCACGGCACCGCCACGCTCATGGTGGCCGGCGGCAGCGAAGCGTGGGTCAACCGGGTGTGCATCGCCGCCTTCAACGCGGTCAAGGCGCTGTCGGTGAACAACGACGCGCCGGAGAGCGCCTCGCGCCCGTGGGACGTGGATCGCGCGGGGTTCGTGATGGGAGAAGGTGCGGGTGTCCTCGTCCTCGAGGAGCGCACGCATGCGTTGCAACGCGGCGCCACGATCTACTGCGAGGTGCTCGGCTTCGGTGTCTCCAACGACGCGTTCCACGTCACCCAGCCCACCCAGGACGGGCCCGAGCGTGCCATGCGCATGGCCATCGACGACGCGCAGATCGAGCCTTCGGCGGTGCGCTACGTCAACGCGCACGCCACCAGCACCGCACTGGGCGACATCAACGAAGTGCGCGCCATTCGCTCCGTGTTCGGCACCCACGCCGACGCGGTACCGGTGAGCGCGAGCAAGTCCATGATCGGCCACCTCGGCGGAGCCGCTGGCGCCGTCGAGGCCGCGGTCACTGCGCTCAGCATCCGCGACGGCCGCCTCCACCCCACCGCGAACCTCGTGCAGCCGGGCAAGGGGTGCGATCTCGACTTCGTGATGGGCGCCGCACGTACGCAAGACGTGCCGGTCGCACTGTCGAACTCGTTCGGCTTCGGCGGCACCAACACCTCCCTCGTTTTCTCGAAAATGGACGCGACGCTATGACTGACAAGCTGCAAGGCGACTCGAAGGCAATCTCGCTCTGGCTCGCCGACTGGGTCGCGCGCGAGCTGCGCATCACCGTCGCTGAAGTCCAGCCGGACACGATGCTGGTCGATCTGGGGCTCTCGTCGCGCGAGCTGATGACGCTCTCGAGCGAGCTCGAGGAGGTGTTGAACGTCGACCTTCCTCCCACGCTGGGCTGGGATTACCCGACGCTGCGCTCGCTCTCCGCGTACCTGGCCACCGTGTCCGCGCCGAAGGGGTCCACCATGGAGCTCCCTCATCGTTCGGTGCAGGACCTGGGCGAGGTTCTTCGCCTGCGGAGCCGCACCATCGGCGACGAGCTCGCCTTCGTCTTCCTCGAAGACGGGGAGACGGAGACGGACCACCTCACGTACGCGGAGCTCGATCGCCTCGCGCGCGAGCTCGCGCGATCGCTGAGCGCCGAGTACGCACCGGGTGCTCGTGCGCTCCTGCTCTATCCGGCGGGCCTCGACTTCATGGTCGCCTTCTTCGCGTGCCTCTACGCCGGCATCTACGCGGTGCCGATGACCGTCGATCGCTCGCTGACCCGTCTTCGGGCCGTCGTGAAGGACTGCGATGCGGCGCTCGTGCTCACCACCGCCAAGGAGCAGCTCGCGGCTCGTGAGCGGCTATCGGCGGCCGACTCTCTCGACGCGCTGGCGTGGATCGACACCGACACGATGCGCGCGGGTCCGCGCCTGTCGGGCGACGACGTCGCGTCCTTCGTCCCCTTCGCGGCGAACGAGTCGACCGTCGCGTTCTTGCAATACACGTCCGGGTCGACGGGCTCGCCGAAGGGCGTCGTGGTGACACACGGCTGTCTGCTCGCCAACCTGCACGGGATGGCGACGACGAATCATGCGCCGATCGTCGCGCCGGGCGACCGGTTGCGGCTGGTGAACTGGGCGCCGCAGTACCACGACATGGGCCTCATCGGTCACAGCCTGCCGGCGGTGTACTGCGGTGGCGTCTGCTACTTGATGCCGCCCGGCGCGTTCATCCAGCGGCCGCTCCGCTGGCTCCAGGCCATCTCGCGCTACAAGGCGCACACCAGCGGCGCGCCGAACTTCGCCTTCGACCTGTGCGTGCGTCGCATCCCGGCCGAGCAGAGAACCGCGCTGGACCTGAGCACGTTCCGCCGCGTCTACAACGCCTCCGAGCCGGTGCGTGAAGCGACGCTCCTCCGCTTCGCCGATGCGTTCGCTCCGTGCGGCTTTCGCGTCGACGCGCTCCGTCCCTCGTACGGGCTCGCCGAGGCGACCCTGATGGTCAGCGTGCCGCAGCACGCCGCCAAGCCGATCACCCACGATGGCCACGTCTCGTGTGGCGAAGTGCTGCCAGGGCACCGCGTCGCGATCGTCGACCCCGAGCGCCTCGTGCCCTGCGGTCCCGGCGAGGTCGGGGAGATCTGGTTCCAGGGGCCGAGCGTCGCCCGCGGGTACTGGAACCAGGACAGCGACGCGACGTTCGCCGCGCGCGCCAAGGGGCTCGACGGCACGTGGCTGCGCACCGGCGACCTCGGAAGCCTCACCGACGGCCAGGTCTACGTTCGCAGCCGCCTCAAGGATCTCATCATCATCGACGGGCGGAACGTCTACCCGAACGACGTCGAGGCTCTGTGCGAAGGCGTGACGCCCGCGCTGCGCTCCTCGTGTCTCGCGGCCTTCACCACCACCCACGCGGACGATCGCGAAGAGGTCTGCCTGATGGCCGAGCTGCGCACGCCCGAGGAGGCCGCAGGGGGCAGCGCGATCGTCGCCGGCCTGCGCGCGGCCGTCTCGCGCGAGTTCGGCTTTCGTCTCGGACGGATCCTGCTCGTGCGTCCGGGTGAGGTCCTCAAGACCACGTCGGGGAAGGTGCAACGTCGCGCCTGCCGCACCAAGCTCGAACGTGGTGAGCTCGTGCCGCTCTTCGAGGGCTGATGTGCCCTCGTCACACGTACCCGCGCGACAGCCTCGTCACGCACTGGAGCGGGAGCAGCGAGAACAGCGCGTCGCGCTCGTGCAGGTCGATCAAGCGGCCGGCGACGCGCTCGACGACGGCTTCGAAGCGTACGTCGTCCATCTCGAGCAGGAGCAGCTGTGCGAGCGCGAGCACCAGCCAGTCGCCATCGCGCAGAAACTCGTCCCCGCGTGCTCGGTTTGCTTCCCAGAAGCCGAGACAGGCGGCGGCGACGTGGAGGCGGCAATACATCTCCGCGAGCGCGAACATCCTCGGTGACTCGAGCAGCTGTCGTCGCGAACCGCTCGTCAGCGCTTCGACCTCGCGCTCCAGCTCCGCGAGGAGCGCCACCAGGCGGCGCGCGCAGTCCCCGAGGAGCTCGGGCCCGCTCTCCGCGAGGCGCGCCGCGATCGTGGCGCCCGTCGACAGGATCGTGTCGTTCCCACGACTGATGGGCTCGATCCGCTCGAGCGCGAACGGGGGCGGCTGCGCATGAACGTCGAACAGGGCGAGCGCCGTCGTGCTCCTTCGCTGCCGCAGCAGCTCGCGGAGCTGCAGGCCGATGCCGGACAGGTTCACCGCGGTGCTGCCGTCGAAGAGGCTCGTCAAGGCGTTGTCGCGGAGCATCTTCTGGAAGATGCCGGACGCGTGCCCCTCGCGCAGGTAGTGGCGCGCGCCGAGGACGACCGCGAGTCGCTGCAGCAGCGCCTCCATCGACGTGGGGATGAAATGCTTCGCCACCGCCGAGACGATGCCGAGCTCCTCGGGGACGAAGTGAATGGCGCGGCTCCCGCAGATGGACGCGCACTCGCCCACGAGCAGCGACACGAAGCCGTTCACGAGCGCCGTACGAACGTTCGGCAGATCGAACACCGTGCCTCGGTACAGCGCTCGCGCGCGTGCGAAGTCGAGCGTCACGCGCAACGCCGTGTCTCCGGCGCCGACCGACAGGTTGGCGGTGAGGGTGCGCGTGACGAACAGCCCCTTGAGCACGAGCTCGAGCCCGAGGCCCGGCGCACCGACGACGGAATCGCCGCCGGTGATGGCGTCGCGCAGCACCAGCCCGCTGATGTCCGCGCCGCGAATGCCGAGCGTGCGCACCTTGGGGAGCGGCTCGAAGGCCCCCTCGGCCAGCGAGTCCTTGTCGATCACGAAGAGGGTCAACGAGCGCGGGCCGACGCGCTCGTCGGTGCGCGCGAGCACCGTCACCGCGCGGCTGCGCGTCGCGTTGTTGATGAGCCACTTCTCGCCGGTCAGCGAGTAGCCATCCGCCGTCTTCGTGGCCGCGGTGGACGTGGCCATGAGGTCGCTCCCGTGAGCGCGCTCGGTCAAAGCGAGCGCGATGGCGTGACGCCCGCCGATGAGCCCGGCCATGCGCTCCTGCAGCGCGCGGCTGCCACCCACCCACGTCATGACCGCGCCGAGCATCGTCTTCGAGTGCGCGATGCTCAAGGTGAGGTCTCGTCGAGAGACCGCGCGGGTCAGCGACGCGAGCTCCTCGAACGAGGTGAGGCGACCGCCGAGCGCGGCGGGCACGTAGAACCGATGCAGCCCCCAATCGTCGAGGAGGCGAAGCGCTTCCTCGGGGAGCTGCTCGCGCTCGTCGAACGCCATCGCGCTCTCGAAGGCGAAGGGTCCGGGCGCGAAGGGGCTGCCCAGAAAGCTCTCTAGTTCCTCGGTGCTCGCGTACTGCGCGGGGATCGACATCGGCTTTTCACTTTATCGTCTTCAACGATTCATGGAGTGGTCATGCTCACCGTAGAAGAGGTCGAAGCTCACATCGAGCGCCAGCACGGTCGTCGGCACAGTAACAAGGTGCTGCACGGCCATCCATCGCCGCTCCTGTGGAACCACCGCGATCCGCCGATGACGCAGATCCAGGCGGAGCGCGCGCGCGCGCAGATGGTGGCGCCGAAGCACGTGAGCCTGTACGTGGCGACGCCCTACTGCCTTCCGACGGATCCCGATCGCTGCGGGTTCTGCCTGTTCCCGAGCGAGGTGTTCACCGGGCAGGCGGAGCTGGAGACCTACCTGCGATACCTCCAGCGCGAGGGCGAGATGTACAGGTCCTGGTTCGCGCAGTCGCAGCTCGGCAGCATCTACTTCGGCGGCGGCACGGCCAACCTGTATCGCGCCGACGTGTATCCGAAGCTGCTCGACATCGTGCGCGACGTGTTCGGCCAGATTCCCGGGAACATCGAGGTGACGCTCGAGGGAATCCCCCAGCTGTTCAATCGACCCAAGCTCGAACGGATGAAGGCTGCTGGCTTCAATCGCATCAGCATGGGCGTGCAGCAGCTGCAGGACGACATGATCAAGCTGAGTGGTCGCAAGCAGACCGCGAAGCAGGTCTTCCAGAACCTCGATATCTGCAACGAGCTCGGGCTCGCCACCAGCGTCGATCTCATCTTCGGGTGGCCGGGGCAGACCGTCGAGCGAATGCTCGATGATCTGCGGCAGGTCGTGGGCGCGGGCGTGCAGCACATCACGCACTACGAGCTCAACGTCGCGGGCCGGAGCGACTTCGCGATGAATCACGCAGCGACGCTCCCCTCGTCGGCGCAGAACCTCGAGATGTACAAGGCGTCGCGCGAGTACCTGCGGGCGCAGGGGTATCACCAGGACACCGTCTACGACTGGGCCAAGACGGCGACGGAGGAAGAGGCGATCGGCGCCGGCCGCTACGTCTACGAAGAACAGATGCGCGGCTTCCTCACCCCCGACGCCGAGCGCGGTGCCCACGGCTACGAGACGTGGGGGTGGGGTTTTGCGGGCTGCAGCTACTTCGTGGGGACGCCGTCCTCCCCCGGCTGGGCGATCATGAACGCCACCCGCATCGACGAATACTACGCGCACCTCGATGCCGGGCGTTTCCCCATCGAGCGCGCCTACCAGTACGAGCTGCCGGACTTGATGCTCAACTGGATCTTCCAGCGGATGCAGTCTTGCTGGCTCGACGGCCGCGAGTTCGCGTCGCTGTTCGGCACCTCGCTCCACGATGAATTCGCGACCGTGTGGCAAGCCTTCGAGCGTCGCGGCTGGCTCGAACAGGACGAGCACGGCATCCGCCTCGTCGGGGATGGCCCCTTCTACGTGCCGCTGTTACAGACGCTGATTGCCATGGATCGCGTGGTCGACATTCGCAAGCAGCAGGCCGAGATGTTCGTGCCTCCCGCGCCCGTGACGCCGCGCCGATTGCCCACGGTGGCGTGAGTGGGCGGACGTGGTCTCATCGCCGTGCCGCTGGACTCGCTCCAGCGTCATCGCCTCGACATTCCCGCGGCCGGCGGCCTCACGCTGGCGCTCCACCGCGTATGGGGAGACGTCACCCACCCCGTGCCCGTCATCGTCACGCACGGCACGTCGTCGAACGCCCAGGTCTGCAACATGCTGGCGCAGGTGCTCGCTCTCGAAGGGTTCGACTGCTACGTGCTCGAGTGGCAAGCGCACGGCGAGAGCGGTCGTGCCGAGGTCGAGCCGAACTTCGAGCAACTGGCGCAGTGCGACGTGCCCGCAGCGCTGGCAGCGGTGCGTGCGCGGACGGGTAGCGCCGCCTTCTGGGTCGGTCACAGCGGCGGCGGCTTGTTGCCGCTCATTCACCTCGCGCGTACCCCCGAGGCTGCCGAGCACATCGCCGGCCTCGTCACGCTCGCCTCACAGACCACCGACGCTGCGCGTTCGTGGAGGAATCGACTCACGGTGGCCACCGCCGCCGTGGTCACCCAGCTGCTCGGACGGTTCCCCGGCAGAGCGCTGCGCGTCGGCCCCGAGAACGAGCTCAAAGGGGTCATGCATCAGTGGTTCGGCTGGAGCTGGCGCGGCAAGTGGGTGGGCCACGACGGGTTCGACTACATGGCGGCGATGAAGGGCATCACCCTCCCCACGCTGTCGCTGGCCGGCGCAGGCGACACGCTCATCGCGCCGCCGTCCGGTGTCGAGCGGCTGTTCCACGCCCTCGGCTCGGCGGACAAGACGTTCGTGACGTGCGGCACCGCGCACGGCTTCGGCGAGGACTACACGCACTCTCGTCTCATCGCGAGCCGCCGCGCGCGCGACGAGGTCTATCCGCTCATCGCCCGCTGGCTGACGGAGCGCGCATCACCGCGATGACGTCGGCCGTCGCGGGAGCGCGCGTTCTGGACCTGTCTACGCTCTGGCCTTGCGAGCCGCGGGAACGTGGTGGGCCGGTCGAGTCGCGCTGCCGTTCGCGCGGTCGGACTATCGGGTCGAGTCGTTCGATCGCCTGGGGGTCGAGTGTCCACCGTCGATCGCGCGCAGCGCGCACAAGAGGCAGGTCGAGTTCTTGTGTGGCAGGCTCGCCGCGAAGCACGCGCTGCGCCAGCTAGGGGACTCGGTGGCAGACGCTCCCATCGGAATGGGCGACTCCCGGCAACCGCTATGGCCCAGCCGCGTTCTCGGCACCATCTCTCATGTCCACGATCTCGCGGTAGCGGCGGTGACGCGCACGACGGACTGCGCGGCACTCGGCGTCGATGTCGAGGAGGTCGTCGGTAGTGAGGCTCGCGTCGCGCTCACGAGGCGCGCGCTGGACGCGCAAGAGCTGCAGCTCCTCGAGAGAGCGGGCAACGCGACTTCCATCAGCGAGAGAGTGACGATCGCGTTCTCCGCGAAGGAGAGCCTCTTCAAGGCGGCGTTCGACGAGGTCGGACGCTGGTTCGGCTTCACGGCCGCGCGCGTGACGGACTTCGACGCGGAGTCCGGCCACATCGTGCTGACCATGACTGAATCGCTGGCTGACGGCTACCGCGCTGGACGTGCTTGCGACGTTCGCTTCGGGCGGCTTCGTCCAGGTACGGTGATGACGCTCTACGCTCCGGTGGGGTGACCGAACGGCTCGCCGTCCCCGCTAGTCGACGATGAGCTCCGCGGCGCCGGCCCCCGTCGCATCGGCCGGGGCGCGACGGATGAAGAACGCAGCCACCAGCGCGAAGACCACGAGAGCGAGCGACCACGTGAAGGTGCGGCCGAAGGCAACGCCCAGCGCAGGAGCTGCGGCGGCCGCGCCCACGGCAATCGCCCCTTCGCCGTGCAGAGCCGCGCTCGATGACGCCGGCACGACCGCGGCAAGCTCGTGGGACAGAACCACCGCCAGCAGCGCCGTGCCGATCGAGCCGCCGACCCGCTGCAGCACGTTGAGCCCGGCGCTCACGCGCGCCACCGCGTGGCGCTCGAGGGAGGAGAGCGCCGCGCTCATCGCCGGCATCATGGTGGACCCCATGCCCACCCCCATCACGAAGAGCGTCAGCTCCATCTGCAGCGTGGTGGTGCCGCCCGAGATCTGACTGAGGCTCAACATCCCCAGCGTCACGAGCGACAGGCCGAACGTGACGATGCGGCGCGCCCCCATCTTGTCCGTCAAGCGCGCCGCGATCGGCATCGAGAGCATGGCGCCAATTCCCTGTGCGGACATCTGCAGGCCGGAGTGCAGGGCCGAGTCACCGCGCACCAGCTGGAAGTAGAGCGGCATCAGCAGCGCGACTCCGAAGAAAGCCGTGCAGAAGAGAAACACCACGAGCGCGGGCGCACCGACGGCGCGCCGGGCGAACGTCTTCACGTCGATCAGCGCGCCGGGGCGGACGCGCGCGTGCAGGACGAAGGCGATGACCAGCACCAGTCCGACCAGAATCGCACCACCGCCGCCCAGCGCATCGAGCCCCGCGCCGGCCGCCGTTTGCGCCAGTCCGTAAACGAAGATCGCCAGCCCCGGCGACAGCATCAGCAGCCCGGTCCAGTCCAGCGAGTGGTTCGGCTTCGGCTCGTCGCGCTCGAACACGCGCTGCGCGGCGAACAGCGCAACTACCCCGAGCGGCAGGTTCACGAAGAAGATCCAGCGCCAGGACACGTCGTCCACCAGCCAGCCGCCGAGAATCGGCCCGACGATGGGCGCGAGGAGCATCGGTACGCCGACGATGCCCATGACCCGCCCCATCCGCTTCGGCCCCGCCGCGTGCGTCAGTATCGTCATACCGGCGGGCATGATCATGCCGCCGCCCAGCCCCTGCAGCACACGAAAGACGATGAGCGAACCGGCCGACCACGCCGCGCCACACAACCCCGAGCCGAGAACGAACATGCCGATCGCGCCCATGTACAGTCGCTTCGTACCGAAGCGATCGGCTGCCCACCCGGTCAGCGGAATCACGGTGGCGAGCGCGAGCATGTAACCGGTCGAGATCCACTGGGTCGTCGCCAGCGGCGCGCCGAACTTCTTCGACAGCTCCCGCATCGCCACGTTGACGATGGTCGTGTCCAGGATCGACATGAACGTGCCGAGGATCACCACCGCGGCCGTGCGCAGCAGGCGTGGATCGAGGCTGGCTTCGGCGGGGGCGATGGGAGTCGACGTGGCGGTGCTCATCGGGCCTTGGATGCCCTGAGCTCTCCGGCGGTGTCGACGGGCGCGGCGCCGCCCTACCGGTTCGGAAGCAAGAAGTGGAGCGTCGCATCGCGCGCGATCACGGAAGGTGTGCTCGTCCACACCAAAGGGAGAACGCTCATGCAGGCCACCTGCGTCGATATCGAACCTAGCTGAGCCACATCCCCGAGGTCGCCTACCGCAGCCCCGACGTCGACCGCGCGCGCGCGGAGACGCTCTCCGGATTGCAGAGCAAGAACCGGAGCGCGGCGGTCGAGCGCCGAAATTAGGTTTCCCGACGACACCGCGAAGGCTTTCGCCTTCGCTCCAACACCAACGTGGAGAACGTCATGTCCAAGCAAGATGAGAACAAGGCAGTCGTCGGCCGCTGGTTCACCGATTTCTGGGGTGAAAACTGCGACCTGAAGATCGTCGACGAGATCGCCGCACCCGACATGCTGTTGCACTACTCGCTGCACGAGCCTCGGCGCGGGCGCGAGGACATCAAGGCATTCAT
>JAMFST010000886.1 GCA_026225435.1 Labilithrix luteola | reverse complement strand
GGCGATGTACGAGCAAAAGCAGAGGCGGCGGGGCACGTCCTCGGCGACAAACGGCAGCCGCTGACGCGACGACAGCGAACGTCGGGATGGAGGAGGCGGCGCGTACGGCCTCGAGCGCTGACCGAGGCCGTTTTCCGTCTTGCTCTGAACCGCCGAGCCATCAACGGTGGCCGGCCATCGCGACCAGCCGATCGGCGAGCTCGTCCGGGCGCGACAAGAAGGGTGAGTGATCCGCGTCGAGCTCGAACACGCTCGTCCAGGTGTGCCGCGCGACCATCGCGCGCTGGGTCTCGAGCGCGATCGCGCGGTCCCGTGTGCAGTGGACGTAGTGCCGGGGCAGCGTCCCCCACCGCTCCGCCGTCACCCGCACCTTGCCGAGGAGGAGCCGCACCGGCTCGGGCAAGAGCTGCGACGTAGCCGAGGCGGCGTCTGCCGGCGTGCACGCACCGTAGAAGATCGCGGGCGCCTGGGCGGCGTCGATCGCGAGCTCGCCACGCACCAGCCGCGGACGTACGGGTAGGTTCTCGCCGCCCGGCAGCGTCGCGATGATCTTCCCGATCGACTCGCCCGCGACCGGGACGAACGCCGCGACGTAGGCGAGCGCACCGACGCGCTCCGGTGCGATCTCCGCCGCGGCCGTGATCACCGCGCCGCCGGCCGAGTGCCCGACGACGAGCGGAGGTGTCGCGAAGGTCGAGAGCGTCGAGACGAGGTCGGTCGCGCACGCCGCGAGGCCGGTTCGCCAGCCCCATCGTCGTCGCTCGCCATGACCCGGCAGATCGATCGCCGTCGCGCGTACTCCGCGCGTCGTGAGTCGCGCCTGCAAGGTCCGCCAGCACCAGGCACCGTGCCACGCGCCGTGGACGAGCACGATGTCCATGTCAGCTCCACCGCGCGAACGCCAGGCCGATTCCCGTACCCGCGGGCGTGCGGTAGACCGGCAGGTACTCGAGCTCCTCGAGCGCCTGGCCGCCCAGCGCGCCCGCCGCGACGATCCAGTTGCGGATCTCCGAGCTGCCCGAGCGCAGCGCGGTCTGCGGGATTCGCCCAATCGCGGTTGCGTCACGGGCGCGCAGCGCGGCGATCACCTCGCGGTCGAACGCCTCCTCGCACAGAAAGTGACTGAGGCCGCCGGAAGCAACGATGGCGACGCGTGCCTGGGAAGGCGCCGCGGCGATCGCCTCGGCGAGCTTTCCCCCGATCTCGAAGCAGCGCGCCGCCGTCGGCGTGTTCGGGGGGAAGTAGGTGTTCAGCAGCACCGGCAGCATCGGGATCCGGAGATCGCCGATGAGCCGCTGGATCACGAAGCCGAAGGCGTGGCCGAAGCCGCGCCGCGCCTTGTCGGGGACGCGCCGCGCGGAGGCGATGTCGACGCCGCGCTCCACGAGCCCTTCGATGAGCTGCTCGGCAAGCGCCGGCGCGCCGGGATATCGGTGCGGCAGATCCATCCGGTAGCCCGCCCAGAACTCCTGGTTGGCCCAGGGCGGAATCGCGTCGAGCTCGGCGTGTGGTCGCATGACGAGCTCGTCACCGCAGAAGATGCTGATCGCCGGCAGGTTGTCGGCGTCGAACAGCTCGCCCTGATCGTCTCCGACGACGAGCACGATGTCGGGACGCGCCGCGCGTAGGGCGGCGGCGAGCCGGTCGAGCGCAGCCTCGGCGCGTGTCCCCAGCTCGTGGAACTGCTCCGGCGTGCACCGATCGGCGTGCGGCGTGCCCCGCTCGGCGACGAGCTCGGCGTAGCTCAGCGTGCGCCCCTCGAGCGTGTTCAGCGTCGTGCTGCGCTGGTCGTCCGCCGCGCGGACGCCCCACTGCGTGCGGCCGAGCACCAGCAGCGGGCTGTGCGAGCTACCGAGCCCCAGGACGATCCGCGCCATCAGAGGCCGATCCCGCGCCGCGCCTTGTCCGCGCCGAGGTACTCGGTGGCGCTGACTCCCGCCTTCACCCCGCCCTTCGCGGCCAGCCGCGGAAAGAGCCGCCTCGCGTTTCGCTCGTAGATGTTCGCGCGATCGTCGGCGGTCAGCGTCTCGATGCTCTCGACGAGCGCCTTGATGTCGTCGTAGGCGCGGCCCGTCTCGGGATTGAGCGCCGATCCGGAGCCGGGATTCTCGGTGCCGAAGACGACGCGGTCGGATCCGACGAGCTTGATCAGGAGCGCGAGCGAGTCCTTCGCGTGAATCACCGTGTCGTAATAGAGGCGGCGCAGGCTCTGATCGAAGCTCTCGGCCAGGGGGATCGACTTGGCAATCACCGGGTGGACGCGCTCGGCGCGCCAGCGGCCGACCTGGTAGGGCACCGAGCCCCCGCCGTGCGAGACGATGATCTTGAGCGCCGGAAAGTCGAGGAACACCCGCGAATTGACCAGCGACAGGATCGCCAGGCTCTCCTCGTCGATGAAGTGGGTGCTGTAGCTGCCGCGGCCGTGCTGGTTGCCCGTCGAGTGGATGTGCGCCGGCACGTCGAGCTCGCACAGCTTCTCGTAAAGCGGATACCAGTACTCGCTGTCGAGCGTGGGCGTGGTGTTGTCCCCCTCGCCCGGATCCGGATCGAGGAGGCAGCCGACGAAACCGAGCTCGGTGATCGCGCGCTCGAGCTCCGGCAGCGACGTGGCGATCGGCTCACCGGCCGGCTGCGGCAGACCAGCGATGCCCGCGAAGCGATCGGGGAGCACGCGACAGAGCTGCGCGATGTAGTCGTTGTTGCCCTCGATCCAGCGATGCGCGATGCGCCCTGGCCTCTCCGAGTGGAACATGGTGAACGGGCGCGGCGAGATCAGCTGCACGTCCGTACCGGCGCCATCGATGGCGTCGAGGTTGCGCTTGGTCTCGACGAGACCTCGCAGCTCGTCGTCGGAGAACGGCGGGGCGGGCGTGTTGTACTGCGCCCGGCTCGCGAGCAAGAGGGTGTACCAGGCGTAGAGCTTCGGCGAAGCGCAGAGATGGCCGTGGACGTCGATGATCATGACTGCTGCTCCCGCGCGAGGAGCTGCTTCACGACGCGGCGCGCTCGCACCGGCGCCCCGTCGGTCTCGATGAGCACGGGCTTCAGCTCGGCGAAGTCGACGCCCCCCATCATCTGCTGCTGGGCCTCGATGATCGGCTTGTCCTCGTGGAGAAACGCGCGCTCGACCGCGTCGACCATGATC
>JAMFST010000885.1 GCA_026225435.1 Labilithrix luteola | reverse complement strand
GGTCGACGACCCTATTGATCAGGAGAGTCGCGCGAGTAGCTCGCGCATTCCCGCATCGAGTGTCGCGACCCGTTCGGTAGCGGCATCCCGTCGCTCGCTCGGCGTGCCGTGGTTCTTCTTCAACCTGATGGCGGCCAGCATCCAGAAGACGCTGGGGAGCCTGGAAGCCTCGAACCAGCAGCTCACCTTGCAGCAGGCGGCGCTGGCGGAGGAGACCGAGCGCGCCGAGCAGGCCAACCGCGCGAAGAGCCAGTTCCTGGCGACGATGAGCCACGAGATCCGCACGCCGATGAACGCCATCATCGGCATGACCGGGCTGCTCCTCGAGACCAAGCAGAGCACCGAGCAGCGCGAGTGCGCCGAGACGGTGCGCGAGAGCGCCGAGTCGCTGCTGACGATCATCAACGACATCCTCGATTTCTCCAAGATCGAGGCCGACAAGCTGGACCTCGAAATGCAGCCGTTCGATCTGCGGCGCTGCGTGGAGAGCGCGCTCGATCTGGTGGCGCGCACGGTGGGCGAGCGCGACGTCGACCTGGTGTTCGACGCGCCGGAGGCGAAGCTTTTCCCGGCGGGCATCGTCGGAGACGTCACGCGCCTGCGGCAGGTGCTGGTGAACCTGCTGGGCAATGCGGTGAAGTTCACCGACAAGGGGGAGATCGTCCTGTCGATCCAGTTCGAGCCGGGGGACCAGCCGGCCGCGGAACGACACCTTCATTTCTCCATCCGCGACACGGGGCTGGGGATCCCCGCCGACAAGATCGGCAAGCTGTTCGAGGCGTTCACCCAGGCGGACGCGTCGACGACGCGCAAGTACGGTGGCACCGGGCTCGGGCTGGCGATCTGCCGGCGGCTGGTGCACCTGATGGGCGGTCGAATCTGGGTGGAGAGCGACGGCACGCCGGGGCGCGGCTCGACGTTCCACTTCACCGTGCGCGCCGACGAGGTGGCGCTCGAAAGCGGTCTCGCGTTGCCGGGTCAGGGGCTCGCTCCGGAGCACGCGCGCTCGCTCGACGGGCGCCGCCTGCTCATCGTCGACGACAACCCGACGATGCGCCGGGTGATCCAGCTGCAGGCGCAGAGCTGGGGGATGATCGTGCGCGCGTCGGGCAGCCCGCTCGAGGCGCTGCAGTGGATCGACCGCGCCGATCCGTTCGACGTGGCCATCGTCGACATGTGCATGCCGGAGCTCACCGGCGTGGAGCTCGGGGTGCGCATCCGCGAGCGGCGCTCGGCGCACGAGCTGCCGATGGTGCTCTTCTCCTCGCTGGGGACGCGCCTGGCCGGGGACGAGTACGAGCGCGCCGGCTTTGCCATGCAGCTGATGAAGCCGGCGCGGCAGGCGACGCTCTTCGAGGCGGTGCAGCAGGTGGTGCACGGGCACGACGTCGCCGTTGGCTCGGTGAACGGGAGCGCGAGCGGCGACGGGGGGAGGGGCGGCGTGATCGACACCAGCCTGCGGATCCTCGTCGCCGAGGACAACCAGGTGAACCAGAAGGTGGCGCTGCGCTTGATCGAGCGCTTCGGCTGCCGCGCCGACGTGGCGGGGAACGGCCTCGAGGCGGTGGCCGCGGTCGAGCGGCAGACCTACGACGTGGTGTTCATGGATGTACAGATGCCCGAGATGGACGGTCTCGAGGCGACGCGCGCGATCCACCAGCGGCTCACGACGGGGAAGCGGCCGCGGATCATCGCCATGACGGCCAACGCGATGAAGGGGGATCGCGAGCGGTGCCTCGACGCGGGGATGGACGACTACCTGTCCAAGCCGCTGCGCAGCGACGCGCTGGAAGAGGCGCTGCGCAAGTGCGCCAAGATCGGAGCCGTCGTCGGAGTGAGCAACGGTGGCGGCGAGCCGCCGGTCGAGGAGGTGCTCTCGGGCGCGGTGCTCGATCGTCTGCTGGCGGAGACGGACGCGGCCTTCGTCGCCGAGCTCGCCAGCGCGTTCTACGCCGATGCTCCCCGGCACCTCGCGGACGTGCGCGCCGGGATCGGCGCCAGCGATGCGCCCAAGGTGCGACGCGCGGCGCACACGCTGAAGTCGAACGTGGCGACCCTGGGCGCCCTGCGTCTCGCGGCGATCTGCCAGGAGCTCGAGACGCGCGGGGAGCGAGGCGACCTCACCGGTATAGACGAGCTCGCGGATCGTGCCGCGGCGGAGCTCGATCGTGCGCTGGCGTCGCTGCGCGAACGGGTAGGATAATCGGCCGTCGGATGATCCAAGCGAAACCTCCCCAGGGGCACGTGCTCATCGTCGATGACGACGCGTCGCTGGGGGAGGCGATCTCGTACATCCTCGAGGTGATGAACCTCGAGACGACGCGGGTGACCCGCGCGGCCAAGGCGCTCGAGCTGCTCGCCCTGAACCGCTACGACCTGGTGCTGTGCGATCTCTCCATGCCGCACATGGACGGCCACGAGCTGATCACGGAGGTGCGCGGGCGCGGCAACCAGACGCCGTTCCTCTTCCTCTCCGGCTCGGGGGCGGTGCCCGACGTCGTGCGCCTCATGAGGGCGGGCGCGCTCGGGTTCATCCAGAAGCCGTTCGAGCCGGCGGCGCTCAAGCGCGAGATCCTCCAGGCGCTGTCCGGCGCGCAGCAGACCGTGCGCCCGCCCTCGCGCGGCTCGCTGAAGGGGGCGCCGCCGGCCATCCCGTCGGTGCCCGCTCTGCCGTCGCTTCCGGTGATCATCACGCCGATGGTGCCCGCGTCGCCGGCCGACTCGCCGACCCTGGCGATGCACGTGAGCGCGGTCGACCTCCCGGCCGACACGCCCCTCTTCATGCCGCACATGCCCAAGGCGCTCGGGCGCTACATGCTCAGGAGCATGATCGCCTCGGGCGGCATGGGCAGCGTCTTTCGCGCGCACGATCCGCACCTCGATCGTGCGGTGGCCATCAAGGTGCTGCGCGCGCCGGAGACGCGGGACGAGCAGGCGCAATTCCTCGCGCGCTTCCGCCGCGAAGCGGTCGCGCTGGCCAAGCTGCGCCACCCGAACATCGTCGCGGTGCACGACTTCGGCGTCGACGAGACCTCGGGGCGCCCGTACGTCGTGATGGAGCTGGTGGAAGGCGAGGTGCTGGGCGATCTCCTCAAGCGCGACGGGCGCCTCGCGCCGGCGCGCGCGCTGCGCATCGCGGTGCAGATGGCCGAGGCGCTCGCCTACGCGCACGGGCAGGGGATGGTCCACCGCGACGTCAAGCCGGCCAACGTGGTGCTGGAGGCGGGTGACCGCGTGCGCCTCATCGACTTCGGCGTGGCGCACATCGAGAACTCGGAGCTCACCAGCGGAGACAACGTGCTCGGCACGCCCAGCTATCTCTCGCCGGAGGCGGCCAACGCGCAGCCGATCGACTGGCGCGCGGACCAGTTCGCCCTGGCCACGGTGCTGCTCGAGATGCTCACCGGCACCCGCGTGTTTCGCGGTGAGACCGCGCTGCAGACGGCGCGCAACGTGAGCGACCGCCCGACGCCGACCTTCGAGCAGCTGGGGATCGCGGGGGCGCCGGCCGAGCTCGAGGAGCTGGTGGCGCGCATGCACGCGAAGTATCCGGCCGAGCGCATCCAGGACGAGGCGAAGCTCGTGGCCGGGTTGCGCGAGGCGGCGGCCCGCGCCTGGACG
>JAMFST010000884.1 GCA_026225435.1 Labilithrix luteola | reverse complement strand
TCGGCGGCGTCTCCAGCGCCTGCGCGTCGCTCCCCCGCAGAAAAGACGTATCGGCCGCGCCGCTCGGGTCGCTGGCGGCCATCAGCCCCCGGCCGAGATCGATCCCGAAGCGAGCGCGCTCAAGCATCGAGCACCAGCGGGCGCGTGAGGAGACCGCGACGGGTCGACTCGTCGATGAACCAGGTCAGCGCCGCCTCCTCGGCCGGCAAGCCGTTGGTCTCGGCGTCGGGCAGCGTGTGCCGCGACGGATCGAGGGTGACGCCGCGCAGGCGGGCGAAGTCGGTCGCGAAGACCGGGTGTTCCAGAAGTGAAGTGTTCATGCCCCGGAGCATGAGCGGAGCGGCGCTCTCGCGGAACTGATGGATCTTGAACTACGATAACATCACATTATAGCTACCGATGCCCCTCGAGACCCTCCGCTCCGACTGGCTCGACGCCTTCGTCGCCTTCGCCGAGCACCGCAACTTCACCCACGCCGCGCGCGAGCTGCACCTCTCGCAGCCGGCGCTGCACGTGCAGATCGCCAAGCTCTCCGAGGAGCTCGGGGTCACCTTGTACCGGCGCGAGGGGCGCGCGCTGTCGCTCACCCACCAGGGCACGCAGCTACTCGCCTTCGCGCGGGAGGCACGCGAGCGCTCGCGCGAGATCGTCGCCGAGCTGCGCGGCGAGCCGGCCGACGCCGCGGTGACCATGGCCGCCGGCGAGGGTGCGTACCTGTACCTGCTGGGGGATGCGCTCCGCGCCTTCACCCGGCGCTCCACCGCGCGGCTGCAGGTGCTCACCCGTGACCGTCAGGGGGCAATCGACGCGGTGCGCTCCGGCGAAGCGCACCTCGGCATGGGCTCGTTCTCATCGCTGCCGGACGACGTGCTCGGGACGCCGCTCGTGGAGATCGGCTCCTGCGTGGTGATGCCGTCGGCGCACCGGCTCGCGCGCAAGCGAGCGATCGTCCTCGCCGATCTCGCGGGAGAGGCGCTCGTCGTTCCACCCGCGGGTCGTCCCCATCGCACCGCGCTCGCCCAGGCGCTGGAGACCGCGGGGGTCGCCTGGCGGGTCGCCGCCGAGGCCAGCGGGTGGGACCTGATGCTGCACTTCGCCTCGCTGGGCGTCGGGCTCACCGTGGTGAACGACTTCTGCCGCATCCCGCGCGGGCTGGTGGCGCGTCCGCTCCGGGGGCTACCGAGCGTGCGCTATGACCTGCTGTCGCGGAGGGGCGCGCGGCTGGGGGCCGGTGCCCTCGCGCTGCGTCAGTGCGTCGTCGACAAGACGAGTCGCCGCTAGCCGCTGCCACGACGAGCGCGGGCGAGAACGATCGCTTCCCAGGATCGTGCAGCCCGCAACGGGCGCCGGCGGTCCGCCGACAGCCGCCGCGGCGGCCGCAACGTCGCGAGATCACGAGCCTTCGCCACGACCGCGCCACCGGCACGCGGCTCGCATTCGAGACCGGCATGCGCTCCCGGGACCTCGCCTACGCCGCCCTGCTCTTCGCGGTGCCCCTCGGCGCGGCCTGCAGCTCGTCGCCGGAGAGTGGCGACAGTAGCGCCACGGTCGCCGGAGCGCTCGACGGGACCTACGCGCTCGGTTCCGCCGAAGGCAGCTCCCCCTTCGCCAGCATCACCTTCCTCGACGCCACGCACTACTCGTACATCGCGCGCTCCTGCGTCGAGCCGCAGGCGGATGCACCGAGCGGCGACCTCGGGGAAGACTCCCCGGACGATCCGCTCGCCGACGACGGCTGCGTACACACCGGGACCTACCAGCTCGACGCGGCCAATCTCACGCTCACCGACGACCCGAGCTCGCCCGGCGCCACCACCGTGACCGTGTCCGTCGACGAGGCGACGCGCGAGGTGGCTTCGCTCGTGACGGGGACCACCAGCAGTCCGCTCGTCGATCCCGGCTCGATCGGATCCTTCAACACCGGCGGCTCACCGATGATCCGCACCAGCGCCTCCACGCCGAGCAGCTCCGACTCTTCGCTGGTGACCAACAGCGCGGTCGCCAGCGCCATGCAGTGGGTGAACGTGAAGATGCCCTACTGCTGGGCGATCAACCACGCGCACGAGGACGACGACGACTGCCACCCGATCCACGGCCAGACCTGCGACCGCACCGGCGCCGCCGACAACCCGGCGTGGAACGGCTTCCGCTCCGACTGCTCCGGCCTGGTCAGCTTCGCCTGGGGGCTCGCTCCGCCCGGCCTCACCACCGCCAAGGGGAACTTCACCCCCGGCGTCGCCTCGTACATTCCTACGCAGGACCTGCAGCCGGGCGACGCGCTCCTCAAGACCGGCCACCACATCGTGCTGTTCGAGAAGTGGACCAACAAGGACAACGGCGAGGCCACGGTCATCGCCGAGCCGGGCTGCACCGACATGATCGGCGCCTACGCCCAGGAGCAACCATGGTCGCTGGGTGCGGCGCCGGGCAAGACGCCGCAAGCCTCCTGGGGCGACCGCGGCACGTACTACGCGATCCGCAAGAAGACCGGGACCCTCACGCGATCGCAGTGACCTTGCTACGAGCGATCGGCGCGGTTCACGAACGTGTGGCGCATCTCGCCGATGCCGGTGGCGAAGGTCACCAGCTCGTCCTTCGTCCCCAGCAGCCGCTTCGGGTTGCGCGCCCAGCCGATGCCCGACGGCGTCCCGGTGAAGATGACGTCCCCCGGCAGCAGCGGCAGCACCGACGAGAGGAACTCCACGATCTGCGGCACGCTGAAGATCATCTTCGAGGTGCGCGAGCGCTGCATCTCCTCGCCGTTGATCGAGCACCCGAGCTCGATGTCATCGGGATTGGCAAACTCGTCCGGCGTCACCAGCGCGGGCCCGAGGGGGGCGAAGCCGGTGAAGGATTTTCCCATGTTGAACTGCTGCGGCGGCGGCCCCGCCAGCTGCAGCTCACGCTCCGAAAGGTCCTGCCCGATGGTCACACCGGCGATGTGCTTCCACACCTCCGCCGCCTTCACCTGCTCGGCGCGCTTGCCGACGACGGCGACCAGCTCCGTCTCGAAGTCGACCGACCCCGGCGGCAAGGTGATGACGTCGCGCGGCCCCGCGATGCAGGCCGGGAACTTGGTGAACACCATGGGCCGCTCGGGCAGCTTCAGCCCCGACTCCACCGCATGGTCCCGGTAGTTCAGGCCGATGGCGAAGAGCTGCGCCGGCCGCGGCGCGGGCGCCCCGAGCTTCGACTCGTCGATCGGCTTGGCGCCGGCCACGTTCTTCTGCCCGCGCGCCCACTCGGTGAACTCCTCCCAGCGTGCGTACACGGCCTGGATATCGGCCGAGAAGCGCTTGTCCGAGGCCTGCTCGACGTCGAGCCCACCACCATCGACCCCGAGCGTCAGGCGCCCGGCCAGGTTCATGATCTTCACGGGTGGAAGCGTAGCTGAGATATGTGATCACGCAAGGGCTGCGGCTCCTCCCCGGCGCCAGGATCAGGAGCAGTCCCCGACGGATGAACGTCCTCGAACAGCTCGCCCGGCGTGGTGCGCTGCGAGGGGCGAGTCACCAGCATCGGACGCCGCGCGGCCTTCGCCGAGGCGACGCTCACCGACAGCGCCGGGAAGCTCATCGCGACCGCGACGTCGACGTTGCTGGTGTTCGAACGGCGGTGATAGGTCGAGACATGCGCGTCCTGTGGCTTGGAGTCACGACTCTCGCCTGGTCCCTGTCGCTCGGCTGCACCCGGTCGCCCACTTGGACGGCGAGCTCGCCCAGCATGACGACGGATCCCTATGCCGACCTCTCGCCGATCGGGGCTGCGGTCGGGGACGCGCAGGTGGTGGCGCTGGGGGAGCCGCTTCATGCTGTCGGCAACATCGACGCGTACAACGCGCGCGTCGTCGCCTATCTCCACGAGCGCCTCGGCTTCACCGTACTCGCCTGGGAGGCGGGTCTCTGGAGCTGTGAGAGTGACCCATCGACGTGCCCCGGCAGACCGTGGGACGACACCGTCGAGACGCGGTCCCTGCGCGCGCCCGACCGGCCGACCGACCTAAACGTCACGGGATTCGATATCCAGTTCACGGGACGCGGTGCGCGCGGGCGACTGCGCGACGAGCTCGTTCGACTCCTGAAAGGCGGCGCTCTTGACCTCGGGGAGAAGGTGTCGAGCGTCTTCGAGCGTTTACCGAAGGACTCGTACTTTCGCCAGATGACCGCCGCCGAACGAGAGGCCGACCGCGCCGTCCTGGAAGAAGCGCTCAGCGCACTCCGTCGAGTCCCCGCCGACCTGTCGCGGACGCT
>JAMFST010000883.1 GCA_026225435.1 Labilithrix luteola | reverse complement strand
GGTGGTGATCGCCGCGGAGCTCGGCGTCTCGACGATGAGCGTGGGCCGATGGCTGCGCGACGCCGTCGACGTTGTGCCCAGCGCCGCGCTGCTGCCGGTGCAGGTGATCGCGGATGCGCCGCGCGTCGCGGCAGGTCTCGAGCTCGTGACACCGAGTGGCCTGCGCATCGTCGGTCTCGATGTCGACACGCTCTGCACGCTGCTCGCGAGGCTCGGGTGATCGGCGCCGGGCGACGCGTGCCGGTGTACGCCCACGGCGCGCCGGTCGACATGCGCAAGTCGTTCGACACGCTGGCCGCGCTCGTGCGCGAGCACATCAAGCACGACGTGCTCGACGGCGCGCTGTACGTCTTCGTTGGCAAAGATCGCCGCCGCGCCAAGGTTCTCTACTGGGACGGCACCGGCCTGTGCGTGCTCGCCAAGCGGCTCGAGAAGGGCCGCTTCGCCGCGCCGTGGGAGAAGAAGACGCTGCTGGTGCAGTGGACCACGAGCGAGCTGTCGCTGTTCCTCGAGGGCAGTGAGCTCGTCGGACGCGTCGCGCTCAGCCCTCCGGTGTGGACACCCGCCGAGCGCCGCGTCGCCTTCCGCTGACGCGCGTCTCCATCGGATCTCACGCGCGCTTCGCGCTGGTGCGCGCCGACGGCTTCGTTCATAACGCGGCCCGCGTGGTGGACCTCGAGCGCGAGCAAGATCCCGAGATTCTCCGGCAGGCCGCGCGCCTGCTCGAGGCGGAGAATCGCCGGCTCATCGCCCGCGTGATGGAGCTGACCACCGCGCTGCTGCAGGCCCAAGGCAAAGACCGCGCGGCGCTGCAGCTCGAGCTCCAAGAGCTGCAGGCGCAGCTCGCGAAGAAAAACAAAATGCTCTTCGGCAAGAGCTCCGAGCGCCGCGGCGACACGAGCGACGCTGCCGCCAAGCCGAAGACGCCGCCGACAGGACACGGCCCGCGTCCGCAGCAGGAGCTTCGCCTCGTCGTCGAGGAGCACGCGCTCGACGAGGCCGACCGCGCCTGCAAGGCGTGCGGCGGCGCGCTCCAGGAGATGGGTGTCGCCGAAGAGTCCGAGGAGATCGACGTCCTCGCTCGCGAGTTCGTGAGGAAGAAGATCGTCCGCAAGAAGTACCGCTGCCGCTGCGGCGCGTGCATCGAGACCGCGCCCCTGCCGACGCGCCTCGTGCCCCGTGGGCGCTACAGCCTCGCCTTCGCCGCCTCCGTCGCCATTGCCAAGTACGCCGACCATCTCCCCCTCGAGCGGCAGGTGCGGATCATGAAGCGCGAGGGACTCGAGGTCGAGTCCACCACGCTCTACGATCAGATCGAGCGCCTCGCGCGCGTGCTCTGGCCCGCCTACGATCGACTCGGCGCCGAGCTGCTCGACGAGCCGGTGCTCTTCGTCGACGAAACGCCCTGGCCGATGCTCGGCAAGGTAGAAGCGAGCGCCAAGTGGTACGCGTGGACGATGGCGTGCGAGCGCGCGGCCTACTACGAGATCCACGACACGCGCGGACTCGATGCCGCCAAGTCGCTCCTCGCCGGCTTCAAGGGCGCCGCCGTCACCGACGGCTACGCGGTGTACGACGCGCTCGAAAAGCGCCTCCCTGGAGTGCGCACCGTTCAATGCTGGGCGCATTATCCGGAGCGATTTGTTATCCGGCGTGTGTATTCCGCGGTGGCCATCTTCCGCTGCCGAAGGCATCGGCGAGCTCCGGGTAACGATCGCGCTCGCCGCGTGTCTCTGTGTGCAT
>JAMFST010000882.1 GCA_026225435.1 Labilithrix luteola | reverse complement strand
GCACCACCTTCACGAACGCCTCCTGCAGCACGTCCTCGGCCAGCGCCTCGTCGCGCAGGATCGTCCGGCAGCGACGGCGAAGGAAGAAGCCATAGCGCGTGTACAGCGCCGAGATGTCGGCGACCGGGAGCGCGATCGAAGGCGAGGCGGACACGTCAGGAGAACCGGCGCGTGTTCACTCGGCCTTGCAGGGCCAGTCGGAGGGGACCGGGCTCGGACGCGTGTAGACGTCCTCCACGCAGGAGGTGCTCGATCCCTCACAGATTCCCGTCGAGGTGGTCGTGCAGGACGCCTCGTACGTGTAGCTCGATCCGTCGTCGGAGCAGGCGAGGTTGGGATCGCAGGGGGACGGATAGGTCACCGGACGACCCGGCAGGCTCGCGCCCGATGCGGACGTCGAGCCGTCTCCTCCGGACGCCGACTGGCACATCAGGTAGTCGACGTGGGCATCGGTGGCGACCGTCAGGGTGATGGCCGTGGTGACCGGTTCCCAGCCGCAAGAGGTGGTGGCGGTTCCGCCGGAGCCGGAGCCCGTCGGGCAGATCGAGCCGGTGCTGGTCGGCCCGAACGAGGTGTCCGGGCAGTCGCGAAAGAGGTTGTACCCGAGGACCGCCGTGCCGCCGGCGTCTTCGGAGTTGGCGTTCGTGGGGACACCGCCGGCGAGGTAGACGACGACGAGGCTCTCGTCCGTCGCCACGATCTGATCGACATAGCCCGAGGCACCCGCCGCGACGAGATCGAGCTTCCCGTTGCCGTTGAGATCGTCGTAGGCGACGACCGATCCGATGGCCACCTGGTAGTCCCCGCTGCTGTCGGCGATCGCCGAGCTCGCCACCAGCGCCGAGGCCGGAGGCCCCGCGTCCAGGGAAACGGTGAAGGACGCGGGGAACACCGGCTGGATGGGCAGGTCCTCGGAGACGTCGAACGAGCCGTTGGCGCCAGCCCAGACGACGGCGACCCGGACCGCGCCGGAGACGCCGACCGCAGCCGGATTCACCAGCTTGCCGCTGAGCGCGGCCACCTGGGGCGACGCGGTGGTGTCGGTGTCGAGCGAGCCACAACCGGCGCTCAGGGTGGCGACGGTGGCGACGGCGGCGCATGCGAAGGAGAAGACGACGGCAGAAGTGCGATTCATGACCCCTCGACGTCGCCCGAGCTCCACCTGTAAACCGGCGGCAGACGAATTCCGAGAAGGTCGTCGCTTCCCCGGCAACTTGACCGTACGCGCGTCCCCGTTTACGGGCTCGGAGACCTTTTCCGATGATCCGCCGCGCCGCCCGTTCACTCCTTCGCTCGCCGCACACGCGCCTGTTCGCGGTGATGGCGGTCGCGGCGCTGGCGGGCAAGGCGGTACGCGACGCGGCGAGCATGCCGGACGACCTGCCCGGCCTGGCGCACGCGCTCGGTGACGATCTGGGCGGCTGCGTCGACCCGGCCAGCGTGCGCTGGGAGCCCTCGCGCGGGGCGGTGGGCGACGCGGTGCTCGGGCGCAGCGTGCTCTTCCTGGCGACCGGGGCCAGCTGCGACGCCGGGCCACAGCCGCGCGATCTGTTCCGCGGGCGCGTGCGGGTGACGCCGGAGGGGCAGCTGCTGTCCATCGCCGGGACGTACAATCTTACCTCGACCCCGCTGGGGGACGACCACGCGCTGGTGGTCCGCGGGCAGCGCGCGGCCTTCGCCACCAACGCCTACGGGCAGGAGCAGAGCGTCACCGCGCTGGATCTGTCGGGCGAAGGGGCGCAGGCCACGAGCACGGCCTGGCAGGACCGCGCCATGGGGTACCTGACCAACCTGCAGGAGACCGGTAGCGGCGAGGGGGTCGCGCGCATCGACGTGGCGCTCGACGAGCCGGCGCGGGCCATCGGTCTGGCGCTCCCGCCGAGCGGCACCGCGCTCTCCATCCAGCTCGACAGCGGCACGAAGAAGAACGCGAGCCTCGATCTCGATCGCGCCGAGCTGACCGGCGACACCGGCGGACTGCACGCCGAGGCGGCGCGGCACCTGCCGAAGCGCTTCGTCTTCTGGGCGGTGGACACGGTGCGCGCGGTGCCGTGGATCGGGCCAGCGCCGATCGCCTGGATGGAGGAGAAGACCTTCTGGCTGCGCGATCAGGCCAAGCAGCTCGCGTTCCGCTTCCACGGCGACGCCGCCGGGAACGACTCGCTCGCCGATGGCGCGGGCACCGGCGCGGCGGGGGGCGAGAGCGGCACGACGACGACCGCCGCGGAGATCGCGCGGCTCGACGCGGCGCACGCGGGGGACGGCGAGACCGCCTGGCCGCCGGCACCGGTGACGTCGATGTGGAAGACGCCCGAGGCGGGCGAAGGCGTGTGGGTGACCCCGCAGCTCTCCTGGATGCGGCAGGCGATCCCTGGCGCGCCGCCGGCTTTCTTCCGGACATTTGTCCGCCCCGATCCCGACCGTCCGTACACCCGCGTGCTCCTCGTCGCGATGGACATGCGGCAGCTCGATCTCGACATGGAAGCGGGGGTCGAGGACCCGAAGCCGCTCACCGGCCCGCACGGCAGCGGGCGGCTCCCGCGCGATCCGGCGGTCTACACGCGCGTCGTCGCCGCCTTCAACGGCGCCTTCAAGACCGAGCACGGCAACTACGGGATGATGGTGCACAAGCGCGTGCTGCTGCCGCCGCAGCCGGGCGCGGCCAGCGTGGTGACGCTGGGCGACGGACGGGTCGGCCTGGGCACCTGGGGTGACACCAAGGACGTCAGCGGCTTGGTCGGCATCCCCGATGACGACATCCAGTCCTTCCGCCAGAACATGGACGCGCTGGTCGACCACGGCGTGGTCAACCCGACCGGTCGCTCGCTGTGGGGTTACACGCTCCCGGGCAGCGGCATGCAGACCGAGCGCTCGGCGCTGTGCGTGACCAACTCGGGGAACCTGATGTACGCCTGGGGCGACGACGTCAGCGCGACGGCGCTCGGCAAGGCGATGTCCAGCGCCGGCTGCAACTACGCCATCCACCTCGACATGAACCCGCACCACACGGGCTTCATCTTCTCGACCATCCACGAGCTGAAGGGGCACGACTACCGCAGCGAGCTCCTCACCTCGCTGATGGAGGTCTCGCCCGATCGGTACATCGAGTACTCGCCGAAGGACTTCTTCTACATGATGGCACGCGACCCGGCGCCGCCGCCGGTGGGCAGCGCCGCCTGGCAAGTGGACGAGGGGACGCAGCCCGCGCCTGCGTGGCTTCCCGGCGTGTGGAAGAACGATCAACCGCAGGGGATCGTGCTGACCCAGCTCGAACCTGGGCGCGCGCGCTTCCGCCTGCGCGCCGGTGGGCTCGAGCCGGACGGCAAGACGGGATCGACCGCCGCGCGCGAGCTCGATCCGGCCGACGTGCACTCGGTGCTGCTGGCGGCGCCGATGGGGACGACGACCGACAAGCTGCTCGCGGGGCTCGAGGTGCAAGGCAAGCGCGTGCTGCCGTTCTCCGGCGGGCCGAGCACGGCGGCGCTGGTGGCGTCGGCGGAGGGGGCGCTGTCGATCGTCACCGGAGATCGCGGCGCAGCGATGGCCGGCGAGGATGCCGCCGAGGTGCCGCTGCTCTTCGACGGGCCGCAAGATCGAGCCGGCATGGTCAACGCGGCCGGCGCACCGGGGGCGAAGCTGGCGCT
>JAMFST010000881.1 GCA_026225435.1 Labilithrix luteola | reverse complement strand
GGCTCGTCGACCAGATGGACGGGCGCGCCGATCTCTTCAGCGTCGGCGCGATGATGCACGCGCTCGTCACCGGGCAGCGCATCAACAACGGGCGCACCGAGCAAGAGGCCCTGGTGATGGCGGCGACCAAGCCGGTCACCTCGGTGGCCCGCCTCGCGCCCAACCTGCCCATCGAGGTCATCCAGATCATCGACAAGTCGCTCGCCTGGGATCGGCGCAATCGCTACGCCGACGCGCGCGAGATGCAGGCCGCGGTGCGCGCCGCGCTGACCTCGCAGACGCAGCAGGGGGCGCAGATGTCCCAGGCGCCGGCGCAGCAGACCGGTCGTCGGGTCGCCGGTCGCTTCCCCAGCGTCTCGCAGGCTCCCGCGCCCACCGAGATGCCGCCGGGGATGAGCGGCCCGCGTCCGCCGGCGATCAACCTGTCCGGAGGGATCGGCGCGGTCCCCGGCGTCACGCCGGCGCGCCACCCGTCCTCGTCCTGGCACCCGAACAACCCGGCCGATCGCTCGTCGCCGCCGTCCACGGGGAGCTCGCCGTCGGGCAACTCGTTCAACAGCCCCAGCCCGCTCCAGGGGAGCCTCGGCGGCAACAGCATGATGCCGGGCCAGAGCTTCATCGGCTCGAGCTACAACCAGAACCAGGTCCAGAACCAGGCTGCCGCGCAGGCGGCGGCGCAGGCGAACACCGGCAGCGGCTTCAGCGGCCTCAGTCTCGCCCCGGGGATGGTCGCGGAGAACGATCCGCGCGTCGTCACCGCACGCGACGTGCTCCGTCACATCGACCACGTGCTGCCGAGCGTGCGCCAGTTCGGCTGGAAGCACCCGGCCACCGACCGCAGCCTGCGCACCGCCTACGAGGCCTTCGCCGAGGTGCTGGCGCGCGATCCGGTGGCGCTCGACGTCACCATCCGCCCCTACTCGCTGATGATCCTGGGGCAGCCGGTGTGGGAGCCGGGGCCGCCGTTCGACGCCATCCCGTACAACCTCTTCGCCTGCGGCATGCGGGGGCTGCGCATCGGCGCCGGGCTCACGCTCGACGAGATGCGCGATCTGCTCGCGCTGCTGATGCTCGACCCGGTGCGCGATCTCCCGCCCGAGGACGACCTCGCCGCCGCCTTCTGGGAGCGCGGTCTGCCGCACGTCTCCTACGACGTGGTCGACGCCTTCGCCGAGGGGGATGCCGCCGCGCGTGAAGCGTTCTGGGACGAGTCGGATCGCGTCGAGGCGGAGGCCTCCGATGCCGCCAACCAGCACGCCAACCGCGTCGAGGCGAAGGCGATGAACGTCGCCACCGATCGCAGCGCGCTCGATCGGCGGAACGGGCCATCGCGCTCGCCGCTGGCGCTGGAGGAGGTGCCGCGGCATGCCCTGCGCGACAGCCTCGACCTGCGACGCGACGAGTGGAGCGATCGCTACGTCGACGCGCTCTGCGAGGGGTACCTCGACGCCGCGATGAACCGCGACGCGGCGCTGGTGCTCGCCTCCCTGCGCACCTCGGGGCAGGACCTCGTCGTCGCCGGCCGCATGGACGTTCTCTTCAGCCTGCACAAGGCGCTGGTCGAGCGGCTCGCGACCCGCGTGCAGGGGGCCGACCTGCAGATGCTCACCACCGCGCTCACCGGCGCGCTCTTCGGCGGTGACACCCTCGAGCTCCTCTTCAAGCAGACCTACCAGCAGCCGGATTTCGCGCCTCACTTCGCCAACGTGCTCGGCTCGATCGGCGGGAACGAGCTGCCGGTGATCCTCGGCTCGCTGCGCCACCCGATCTCCGAGCGTCTGCGCGACGCGACCAGCGCGTACCTCGAGCGCTGGGGGCAGGGTCGCGAGGTGGAGATGGGCAACGGCCTCACCGGCATCAACGCCGAGAGCGCACCCATCGTCCTGACGGTGCTCGCGCGCTTCAAGACGCCGGCCGCGCGCCAGGTCATCGCCCAGCTCGGGCAGCACGAGGATCCGATGGTGCGGGTCGAGGCGCGCGTGCTCGCCGCTTCGTCGCCGGAGCAGGCCAACCAGGAGCTCACCCAGCTGCTCGGCGCCGGCTCGGCGCTGATGCGCATGGCGGCGGCGAGGGCGGCCACCCGTTACCGCGCGACGGGGATCTTCCCCACGCTGGCCGGCATGGTGCGCTCGCCCGGCTTCAACGAGCTCGGGGTGGACGAGCGGCGCGAGCTGCTGCGCGCGCTGGTCCTGTTGCAGCCGGCGGGAGAGCCGCTGGTGCTCGAGATCGCCAAGAAGGGCGGCGTTCTCCTCAGCGAGGAGAAGGAGGCCACCCGCCTCGCCGCCATGGAGACGCTCGGCGAGTACTCGCGCAACCCGGCGGTGGCCACCGCCCTGCGCGAGGTGTCGACGACGCGCTGGGGCACCAGTGAAGACGCCCGCGCCGTGGCCGCCGAGTGCGCCCGCCGGGTCATGCAACGGATCGAAGGGGGGGGCGCCCGCATGTCGAGCGACGCTCCGGCCGGAGGCTATCCCTCGTGACGATGCGTCTCGACCTGGTGACGAACGACGCCGGCGAGCTCGTTCGTCGCGAGCACGCGCGCGACCTCGGGTCGGGCGTGGTCGTAGCCATCTACCGCATGGCCAAGCTCGCCCAGCTGCACGACCTGCAGAACCAGGCGTTCCTCCGCCAGCTCGATCAAGGGCACGCGATCATCCAGGACTACTGCCTGCGCTCCGGGATGAACGTGAACATCCTCTTCGCGCACAAGGCGATCTTCGTCGCCGGGCAGCTGATGAAGGGCTCGCGCGCCATCTACGACATGGCCTCCGAGCTGGGGGACATCCTCGAGTGGTGCGGCGGCGCCGAGCTGACCGTCACCCGCGACGCCAGCCGCGATCACCTCTTCATGTTCTCGGAGGCGATCCGCCAGGGGATGCGCAACGAGCGCGGTCGCGGCGTGCAGCTGCCGGCCAACACCGTCCGCCTGCGCCCGGTGACCGAGGCCGCTCGCCTCCGCGGTCTCGAGGTCGAGCGCCTGCCCGACGATCAGCGCACCGTACGGATGTACGCGTCGGCAGTCGTCGTCATGCGCCGCTTCTTCGAGGACCTGCAGGAGAGCCGCTACGTGCTCCCGCGGCGCATCAAGCGCATCGCGCAGAGCCTCGTCGACCTGTCGGCGGGGAGCAACGTGTCGTTCCTCGGGGTGACCGAGGCGCGCAACGCCAACCACGACGAGGCCGGACGCGCGGTCAACTCGGCCATCCTCGCCGTCGCCATGGCCCGCGAGCTCGAGGCGGATCGCTCCCAGCTCTCGCAGATCGCCATGGCGGCGATGATGCACGACGTCGGTCGCCCGCGCGCCATGTCGCTCGGCAGCGGCGGGGCCAACGGGCGCGGCGGCAACAGCGACATGCCGATGCCGACGATGATGACGCTGTCGGAGGACCAGGAGGACCGCTTGCCCGGCGGTACCGCCGCGGTCCTGACGGCGCTCGGTCGTCTCAACGAGCCGACCATCGGGCGCACCGTGGTGGCCTTCGAGGCGCTGTGGCAGCGGCGGCAGCGCTGGATCGGCCCGCTCTACCGCGGCGCGCGCACGCCCACCCTGCACGCGCGGCTCGTCTGGGTGGCGCGTCGCTACAACGATCTCGTCACGCCGGAGCCGGGGCTCGAGCCGCCGACGCCGTACACCGCGATCGGGACACTCTTCGAGGAGCTGGTCGATCCGGCCGATCGCACCGTGCTGCAGCTGCTGGTCGCGGCGCTGGGTGTCATCCCCATCGGCACGGTGGTGCAGCTGTCGACCGGCGAGATGGCCGAGGTCGTCGCGCGCCGCGGAGACGGTCCGCTCGATCAGCCCGTCGTCCGTCTGCTCGCGGCCAACGGTGCGCCGGCGGCTGGCCGCGTGGAGATCGATCTCGCACGCCCGCGCACGGGCGAGCCGCCGCGCCACATCGGGCGCGTGATGAGCATCGACTTCTGGGGCAAAGGGGCCGCGCCGAAGGTCGATCAAGCCGGGTACGACTCGGATCCGCCCCCCTCGCACGCGTCCGGGGTGCAGGAGTCGGTGCCGGCGGGTCCTGGTCCCGGTCCTGGCGCCGTCCCCGCCTTCCCCTCGCCGACCGCAGCGCCGGGTGGCTTCGCGCCGCGTCCGTCGGCGGCCAATCCTCCGCGTCCGGGCACCCGTCCGGCAGCGCCGGGTGCGCCGCTGGCCCCCCAGATTCCCGGAGCGCCGCGGATGCCGGGCGCCGGGCCGGGTGGCCGTCCGCTGGCCCCGGCGGTAAGCGGGGCGCCGCTCGGCGTGCGTCCGCCGAGCCTGCAGGCGTCGGCCTTGTTCAGCGAGCAGAAGGACGATACCGGCAGCGTACCTTCGCTCGGGACGTCGCCGTCGCAGGTGGGCTCGGCGATGGGTCGCCTCCTCCAGCCGACCGCACCGTCGGCGCTGCCGCCGCGGCACGACCTGCACCGCAACACCCTCGTCGACGAGGACGCGCACACCATGATGGTGACGTCCCCGCTCGAGGAGCGCGACAAGCGGGAAGGCCCCTCGTCGCGCTCGCAGCCGCTGGCGCCCTCCTTCGCGACCCTGGAGCCGCCGACGGCCAAGGGGATCCTCGAGACCACGCCGCTGCCGCACGTGCTGGTCTACATGCTGGACCACCAGCTCTCCGGCACCGTGGTGCTCTATCCGCCCGGGCAGGCGGAGAACGCCATCGTCTTTCTCAACGGCGTGCCGGCCAAGGTGAAGCTCGGCCTGCCGGGCTACTTCCTCGGCGAGTACCTCACCGAGAGCGGCGCTCTCCGTCCGGACCAGCTGAACGAGGCGGTGCGCGCGGCCAAGCAGGACGGCACGCTCATGGGCGAGTTCCTCGTGCGGCGCGGGGCGGTGAGCCGCGGCGTGCTCCAAGACGCGCTCGAGCGGCAGCTGATCCAGCGCGTCGCCTTCCTCGCCAACCTGCCGTCGCGCACCGAGTACTCGTACTTCGCCGATCGCAACCTGCTGGGCGAGTGGGGGAGCGACGATCTCGTGAAGATCGGCGCGCTCAACGCGGTGCTCGCGGCGGTGCGCATCTGGAAGGACCGCGCGCGCGTGGCGGCGACGCTGTCGCGCCTCGGCAACCACCAGCTGGTGATGCACGATCGGGTCGATCTCGCCGCGCTCCACCTGACCCCGCAGGAGAGCACGGTGCTCGACGCGCTCATCACGCGGCAGCCCACCTACGCCGTCCTCAGCTCGGTGCAGATCGGCGATCCCGAGGTGGCGGCCTCGCTGGTGTACTCGCTGGCGGTGACCCGGCAGTTCGCCTTCCCCGGCCAGGTGAAGGCGCCGATGGCGCCGCGGACCAGCCTGGCGCCGGCGGTGAATCCGCCCCCGGCGGCTCCGCGTCGAGCGCCCGCGCCGGCCAGCTCGAGCCAGATGTCCGCGCGGCCCGGTGCACCGGCGGCGCGCGTGGTGAAGCGCAACCCCGCGTCGGGTCCGGAGCGCGCAGCTCCGGCCACGGCCTTCCCCACCGAGCGCACGGCGGGCACGTCGGGAGCGCCGCGCGCCGGCATGATCACGCCGGTCTCCCCGCAAGGTCCGATGCCGACGGCGGCCCGCGCGAACTCGGCGGCCAGCCCCCGGGCGCCGCGCGTCGAGCCGCGTGCAGGCGAAGTGCCGCTGGCGGTGTCGGTCGCGCCGTCGAGCCCGCCCGCCTCGTCGAACGCGCCGTCGACCTCGCGCGATCGCTTCGACCGCAGCGAGCGGGTCGTCGAGCGGATCGATCGCGTCGATCACGTCGAGCCGATGCGCACGGTGATCGCCAGCACCAGCGGGTTGCCGGCTGCGCTCGGGGGGACCGCTGGCCCGTCGTCCTTGCCGCCGCCGTCGGCCTCGGGCTCGGTGCGCTCCCCGGCGGCCAGAGGTGGCAACTCCGTCGGCGCGGCGGATGCCGAGGCGGCCATGGGGCACTTCCGCACCGCGGAGACGCAGCTGCAGCGCGGTGATCTGAACGGCGCGCTCGCGGCTGCCGAGCGGGCCGTCGCCGCCGACCCGAGCCAGTCGGAATACGCCGCCTTGCGCGCCTGGACCGCGGCGCTCGCTCGTGGAACCCCGCAGGTCAGTGCGTCGATCGCCATGCTCGACGAGCTCCTGAACCACGAGCCGAAGAGCGAGCGCGCGCTGCTCTACCGCGGCAAGCTGTACAAGCGAGCCAACCAGCCGGACCTGGCGCTCGCCGACCTCGAACGGCTGCTGGCGCTGAACCCGAAGCATCGCGAGGCCAACGGCGAGGTCCGCCTGCTGAAGATGCACGTCAAGAAGGCCTGAAAGGCGTTCTCAGAGCTCGCGGCTCGCGGGCTCCAATATCGCCCCGAACGCAGCGCGCATGTCCTCGGCGCGCTGGAAGCGGCGCGCCGGATCCTTGGCCAGCGCGGCGTGCAGGAGGTCGCCCAGTTGCGGCGGCGCTTGCGGGAGAAAGGTGCGCAGGTGGGGCGGCTCGCTGTGGACCTGGTCCATGCGCACCGCCAGCTCCGCGCGGCCGCGCACGTCGAAGGGGGTGCGGCCGGTGAGCATCTCGAAGAGCACCATGGCCGCCGAGTAGAGGTCGCTGGCCGGACCGAGCGGGTTGCCGAGCACCTGTTCTGGAGAAATGTACGCGCTGGTCCCGGCGCCCGCCTCGTGCCCCTGCACCCGCGCGCCGATGGGGCGCGCCAGGCCGAAGTCGGTCAGCTTGAGCACCCCGTCCTGCCGCAGGAGCGCGTTGGCCGGCTTCACGTCGGCGTGCACCTGCCCCGACTCGTGGACCACCGCCAGCGCCCCGGTGAGCTGCGCGAAGAAGCTCCAGATCGCCGCGGCGGTGAGCGGCCTTCGCGCCCAGACCTGGCGTGCGAGCCTCGTCTCCAGGGTCTCGCCCGGGATCAGCTCGAACACCAGCCCCGGACCGCCGGCGTCGGTCGCGTCGTCCGCCGCGTCGAGGAGCTGGACCACGTTCACTGTCGCCGCCGCGGGCAGCGCAGCGAGCGAGCCGAGCGCGACCGCCTCGTTGCGCAGCAGGCCGCGTGCGATGTCCATTTGCAGCCCCGGGCGGAGCTCCTTGATGGCCACCGGCACCGGCGCCTGGTAGCCGCGCACCGTCAGGGCAAAGTAGCTCCCCTTCCACACCACCGCCGACGCACCTTCCCCCAGCTTGTGATCGTAGGTCGCCCGCCCGTGGGCGAAGGTCCGCGGAGCTCGCTGGCGAGGCGGCGCCGGCGCCTCGCGCGGCTGCAAGGCGTGGCAGCGCGGACAGATACGCGTCCCCGCGACGAGCGGATTCTGGCAGGAGGTGCAGCGAAGCTGGCCGGGCAGGTCGGGCACGTAGTCGACTCGTAGCGTACGCTGAAGGCCGTGAGTCTTCGGGCGCCGCCTCCCGATTTTCGTTACGTCGGCTTGAGCACCGAGTCGCCGCGCGGGACCGCCGTCTGGGGGCTCGTCGCCGGTGGCGCGGTCGCGGCCGGCGTGGCGGCGTCCCCCTTGTCGCTGCCGCTCGGGCAGTCGGTGATGGCGTACGTGGGCGTGGCGGCGGCGGTCACGCTCCTCGCCCGTCGCGCGGCCCGTCGCGCCGTGCGCTCGTTCTTCTCCGGCGAAGACTCGGCCGAGTCGCTGGCCAGCGCGCGCCTGGCGCTGGCGCTCGTCCCCTGGGGGGTCCTGGTCGAGAGCCGCGGCGGCCTCCGCGCGCTGCGCTGGGCGGCGGTGAAGAACGTGGAGATGACCGTGGTGCACGGGCGCGACGACCTCACGCCGGTCACCAAGTTCAGCCAGGTGCGCATCGACACCAGCGGCGGCGCCCTCGTCGGCTACGCCAGCGGCGCGGCACCGCTCGACCGTCTGGTGGCGCACCTCGGCGCATACGCCGGCGAGCAGGACTGCGCCATCGCCCTCGACCTCGACGGAGACCGCCCCTCCGGTCGCGTCCACGAGACGCAGGTGGAGCCGCTGCTGTCCGCCGCGCGGAGCTTCCTCGCCAGCGGAGAAGGCTACGCCGCGCTCGCGCTCCCTTCGGCGAGCTACCGCACCACCTGGACGCGCGCGGCCTCCGACGACACGATCGACATCCTCCGGGCGGTCCTCGTCGGTCGCGACGCCGAGCCCTACGACCGCCGCCCGTTCGCCGCCGTGGTCGCCGCGGAGCTGAAGGCGACCGAGCTGATCGACGAGCTCATCGCGCTGGTCGACTCGCCGCACCCGCTGGTCGCGAGCGTCGCCAAGGCGGCGGCCCTGCGCCTCGGTGCGCCTACCTCGTGGGTGGGGAGCCTGGACGAGATCGAAGCCTTCCTCGCTCCGGCCGATCTCGACGCGCTCCGGCTCTTCGCGGCCAACCGCTAGTAGTCGTCGTCCGCCGGGTGCACGGGGATCGCCGGGATGCACACCTCGTTGGTGATCTCCTCGTCGCGCTCCTTGGCCAGCATCGAGCGCAGCGCCATGCGACCGTCGCCGACGCCGAGCGCCAGCGCCGAGCGACGCAGCTCGAAGGCCATGGCGCCTGCGTGCGGGAAGCGGTTCTCCGGCTCCGGCTCGAGGGCACGATCGATCACCGCCTTCACCGACGGCGGCAGCTGCGGCTCGAAGGTGACCGGGTGGATGTACCCCTCGCGCGCCAGGCGCACCGCCTCGGTGCCGGCAATCTTCGCCGGCATGCGCGGCCCGACGAGCATCTCGCGCAGGATGACGCCGAGGGTGAAGACGTCGGAGCGCGCGTCGCCGTGGTCGCCGTAGGCGATCTCCGGCGAGAGGTACGTGGCGCGTGCGGCCAGCGTGGCGTTCGATTGCACGCTCGACTCCAGCTGCCGGATCCCGCCGAGCCCGAAGCCACCGACCTTCACCTCGCCGTTGCGCGAAAGCAGCACGTCCTTGGGCGACAGATCGAGATGCGTCGCCCCCAGCTGCATCCCCTTGAGGTTCTTTGCCAGCCGCACGCCGTTGATCCCCTCGGCGATCTCCACGCCGACGAAGAGCGCGAGGTCGAGCGGCATCCGCCGGTGCAGCTCGGCGAACCAGTCGTTCAGCCGCCGCAGGCTCAGGCCGTCGACCAGCTCGCAGACGAGCAGCGGGTGGCCGTCGAAGATCCCCAGCTCGTGGAGCTCCACCACGTTGGGGTGGTTCACCAGCGCGACCGTCTGCGCGGCCCGGCGGACGACCGCGGTGGCCGGCTCGTGGTCGTCGCTTCCCGGGAGGCGGAAGACCTTCACCGCCACCGCGCGCGTCAGCCCGAAGGGGAGGGTGAGCGTCGCGGCATAGACGTTGGAGAAGGTGCCCGATCCGAGGGTGGCACCGAGCGAGAGGCGCCGGCCCGCGCCGAGAGCGATCTCGGCTTGAGGCCAGGAGGCGACGAGGCGGCCGAACAGTCGAGGTTGAGAGGCCACGGTAGACGAGAGTGCAATCGCCGCGCCGCGATCGCACCTGGCCGGAGACCTGTCACTTCTGCGGGAGATCGCTCCGACGAGGACGCTCCATGTGGGGTGTTCTGCTCGATCTCGGCTGGATCGTTCGGAGGGATTTGTGGATCTGGCCCTTCCCAGTCGGATAAATGTACACGATGGCGGACCATGTAGGTGAGAGCAGGGCTCGGAAGCGCGGGCGCGGTGCGCTAAGCACAGGAGCGCCATGAAGACGTTCGCCTCGGTCGCTCCGCAGCTCCACCTCTTCGTCTGCGCCAACGTGCGCGACGCGAACGACCCGCTCGGTGCCGGCTGCGGCGCGCGCGGCGAAGCGGTGTACACCCGGCTGAAGGACGAGGTCGCGGCGCGGCGGGCGTTCAACGCCGTCTGGGTGACCAAGACGCACTGCCTGGGCATCTGCCCGAAGAGCGGCTGCACGGTCGCCGAGTACCCGCGCGGGATCATCTACCGCGACGTCGAGACGGGCGATGCGCTCGGCTTGCTGGCGCCGCCGCCACCGGCGAACGGCCCCCCGCAAGCGCGTGGCGCGCAGCTCGACGAGGAGGATCGCGGCGCCGAGGCGATCGACCAGGCGCGCGAGGCGAGCTTCAGCTTCGGCTACATCGACGACGCCCTCGCCGCGATGGAGAAGCTCCAGGCCGACAAGGTCATCGCCCTCGCGCGGCG
>JAMFST010000880.1 GCA_026225435.1 Labilithrix luteola | reverse complement strand
GCCGCGCTGCGCGGGCTGACGTCGTTCTACCTGGCGAGCTGTTCGTCGGCGACCATCGTGTACAAAGGGCTGGCGCTGCCCGAGCGGCTGGACGCCTTCTATCCGGACCTGTCGCAGGACGACTGCAAGAGCAGCCTGGCGCTGGTGCACTCGCGCTTCAGCACCAACACCTTCCCCACGTGGGAGCGCGCCCACCCGTACCGCCGCATCGCCCACAACGGCGAGATCAACACCCTACGCGGAAACAAGAACTGGATGACCGCGCGCGAGCCGATGCTCGCCAGCAAGGTGTTCGGCGAGCACATCGAGGACTTCAAGCCGATCATCGCGCCGGACCAGAGCGACTCCGGCTCGCTCGACGAGGTGGTCGACTTCCTCGTGGCCAGCGGCCGCTCGCTGCCGCACGTGATGATGATGCTCGTGCCCGAGGCGGTCGGCGCCGACGCCAGCCCCGAGGTGCGCGGCTTCTTCGACTACCACGCGGCGCTGGTGCAGCCGTGGGACGGGCCGGCGTCGCTGATGTTCTCCGACGGCAAGGTGATCGGCGCGATGCTCGATCGCAACGGGCTGCGTCCGTCGAAGTACGTGGTGACGACGACCGGCCTGGTGATCGCCGCCAGCGAGTACGGCGTGGTCGACGTGCCGCCGGACGAGATCGCGCAGAAGGGGCGGCTGTCGCCTGGCAAGATGCTCCTCGTCGACACCGTGCGCGGCACCGTGTCGGGCGACGACGAGGTGAAGCGCGCCGTCACCAGCGCGCATCCTTACGCCGAGTGGGTCGCCAGGGAGCGCGTGCTCCTCGAGCGGCAGCCGGAGACGGCGACGCCGGCGGCGCTGACCACGCACGAGCGGAGGCAGCTGCAGCGCGCCTTCGGGTACACGCGCGAGGACCTGAACGTGGTGCTCGAGCCGATGAGCAAGAACGGCGAGGAGCCGACCGGCAGCATGGGCGTCGACGCGCCGCTGGCGGTGCTCTCCGATCGTCCGCAGCTCCTCTTCCGCTACTTCAAGCAGCAGTTCGCCCAGGTGACCAACCCGCCGATCGATCCGCTGCGCGAGGCGCTGGTCATGTCGCTCGACACCTGGCTCGGGCCCGAGGGGAACCTGCTCGAGGAGACGGCGGCGCAGGTGCACCGCCTCGAGCTCCCTTCGCCGGTGGTCGACGAGAAGCAGATGGCCAAGATCCGCCGCGTCGGCGAGACCTCGCCGCTGCTCCGCGCGGTCACCCTCGAGGCGCTCTTCGACGCGGACGGCGACGTCGACAGCTCGCTCTCGATCGGCGTGCTCGCGCTCGTCGCTGCGGCCGAGGCGGCGGTTCGCGCCGGCGCCGGCATCCTCATCCTCAGCGATCGCCAGGTCTCGGCGTCGCGCGCGGCCATCCCCAGCTTGCTCGCCGTCTCGGCGGTGCACCAGGCGCTCATCACCTCCGGCCTGCGCATGCGCGCGGGGCTCATGGTGGAGAGCGGCGAGCCGCGCGAGGTGGCCGACGTCGCGCTGCTCGTCGGCTACGGCGCCTCCGCCGTCCATCCGTACCTCGCGCTCGCCGCCGTCCGGGCGATGTACGCGACCGAGGCGGACGGAGAAGCCGCGGTGCACAAGTACGAGAAGGCGATGAACAAGGGGCTCGCCAAGGTCCTGTCGAAGATGGGGATCTCGACCCTCTCGAGCTACCACGGGGCGCAGATCTTCGAGGCCATCGGGCTGTCGACGGAGCTCATCCAGGCGCACTTCGCCGGCACCTCGTCCCGCCTCGGTGGGCTCGGCGCCAAGGACGTGGCGCGCGAGTCGCTCGCTCGTCATCGGGTGGCGTTCGTCGGCACCGACGACGTGCTCACGCCGGGAGATCAAGAGCCGCTGGCCGACGCCGACGCGCTCGAGGTCGGCGGCGTGTACGCCTTCCGCACCACGGGGGAGCGCCACCTGTGGAACCCGCCCACCATCGCCGCGCTGCAGAAGGCGGTGCGCGCGAGCGACGCGGCCTCCTATGACGAGTACGCCAAGCGCATCAACGACCAGGTCCGTGGCCAAGGAAACGGGACAGGCGGCGAGGAGTCCGATCATCCGTACACCCTGCGCGGGCTGTGGGACATCGACCCGCTCGAGCGCGAGCCGGCGCCTCTCGACGAGGTGGAGCCGGCGACCAAGATCGTCCGCCGCTTCGCCACCGGCGCCATGTCCTTCGGCAGCATCTCCAAGGAGGCGCACGAGAACCTGGCGATCGCGATGAACCGCATCGGCGGCAAGAGCAACAGCGGCGAGGGGGGCGAGGACGCCGCGCGCTTCGGCGGCGAGCGTCGCAGCGCCATCAAGCAGGTCGCCTCGGCCCGCTTCGGCGTGACGGCGCATTACCTGGTCAACGCCGACGAGCTGCAGATCAAGGTGGCGCAAGGGGCCAAGCCGGGCGAAGGCGGCCAGCTCCCCGGGCACAAGGTGGACGGCGAGATCGCGCGCGTCCGTCACTCCACGCCGGGCGTCACGCTCATCTCCCCGCCGCCGCACCACGACATCTACTCGATCGAAGATCTGGCCCAGCTGATCTTCGACCTGAAGAACGTGCATCCGCGCGCGCGCATCAGCGTGAAGCTGGTGAGCGAGGCGGGCGTCGGGACCATCGCTGCCGGTGTCGCCAAGGCGCACGCCGACGCGGTGCACATCGCCGGGCACGACGGGGGGACTGGCGCCTCGCCGCTCTCGTCGATCCATCACGCCGGCGCGCCGTGGGAGCTCGGGCTCGCCGAGGCGCAGCAGGTGCTGGTGAAGAACGATCTGCGGGGCCGCGTGGTCGTGCAGGTCGACGGGCAGCTCAAGACGGGGCGCGACGTGGCCATCGCCGCGCTGCTCGGCGCCGAGGAGTTCGGCTTCGCCACCGCGCCGCTCGTCGCCAGCGGGTGCGTGATGATGAGGAAGTGCCACCTCAACACCTGTCCCGTGGGGGTCGCCACGCAAGATCCGGTGCTCCGCGCCCGGTTCCGCGGCACCCCCGAGGACGTCATCCGCTACTTCTTCTTCGTCGCCGAGGAGCTGCGCCAGATCATGGCGACGCTCGGCTTCCGCACCCTCGACGAGATGGTCGGGCAGGTCGAGCACCTGCGCCCGCGTAACGACGTTACGCACCCCAAGGCGCGCCTCCTCGACTTCTCCGCGCTGCTCGCCTCGCCGGAGGATCGCAGCGAGGACGGGCGCCTGCGTCCGCGCCGTTCGGATCCGCGCGCGCGCCACCTGGCGCTCGATCACGCGGTCGATCACCGCCTCCTCGACGGGGCTCGCCTGGCGCTCAAGTACGGCGAGCGCACGCGGGTGCAGGTGGTCCTCACCAACCGCGATCGCGCCGTCGGCACCATGCTCTCGGGGGAGATCGCCCGGCGCTACGGCGCCAAGGGGCTCGCCGACGGCACCCTGCGCATCGAGGCGAGCGGCACCGCCGGGCAGAGCCTCGGGGCCTTCCTCGCGTCGGGCGTGGAGATTCGCCTCGTGGGCGACGCCAACGACTACGTCGGCAAGGGGCTGTCGGGTGGCGTCATCTCGGTGCGACCGCCGGAGGAGACCGGGTACGTGAGCTGCGACAACTCCATCGTCGGCAACACGGTGCTCTACGGAGCGACGTCGGGGCGCGCGTTCTTTGCCGGTCGCGCCGGCGAGCGCTTCGCGGTGCGCAACAGCGGCGCCGTCGCGGTCTGCGAAGGCGTCGGCGACCACGGCTGCGAGTACATGACCGGCGGCCTGGTGGTGGTGCTCGGGCCGACCGGTCGCAACTTCGGCGCCGGCATGAGCGGCGGCGTCGCCTACGTGGAGGACGCCGACGGCGCCTTCCGTAGCCGGGTGAACCCTGCCAGCGTCGAGCTCGATGCGCTCACGGCGGCCGACGTGAAGGAGCTGCGCGCGATCATCGAGGAGCACGTCACGCGGACGCACAGCGTGAAGGGGACGAACCTGCTCGCCAGGTTCGACCCGGCGCGCTTCCTCAAGGTGGTGCCGACGGAGTACCGCAAGGTGCTCCTCGCTCGCGCCGCCGAGCGCGAGGCGCAGGACTGGCAAGGGGAGCCCGGTTTGCCCGCCGCCGAGCCGACGCGGCTGGAGGTGCTCCGTGGGTAATCCGCGTGGGTTCCTCGAGACCAAGCGCCTGAAGGAAGGCGAGCGCGACGCCCTGCAACGCCTCGCCGACGCGCGCGAGTTCGTCGTCGAGCCGCCGCCGCAAGCGGTGCGCGAGCAGGCCGGTCGCTGCATGGACTGCGGCATCCCCTTCTGCCACTCGGCCTGTCCGCTGGGGAACCTGATCCCCGAGTGGAACGATCTGCTCCACCACGGGCAGGAAGATCGTGCGGTCGCGCGGCTGCTCGACACGAACAACTTCCCCGAGGTGACCGGGCGCATCTGCCCGGCGCCGTGCGAGGCCTCGTGCGTCCTCAACATCGAGGAGACGCCGGTGGCCATCAAGCTGGTGGAGCGCTCGCTGTCCAACCTGCCGGGCGACGAGATCTTCGCGCCGCGGCCGGTGTTGCCGGCGACCGGTCGAACGGTGGCGGTCATCGGTTCGGGACCGGCAGGGATGGCGGCGGCGCAGCAGCTGGCGCGGCTCGGGCACGCGGTTACGCTCTTCGAGAAGGATGACCGGCTGGGCGGCCTGCTTCGCTACGGCATCCCCGATTTCAAGCTGGAGAAGGAGCTCCTCGACAAGCGCTTCGAGCAGATGAGGCTCGAGGGGGTCACCTTCCGCCCCGGCGTCGGCGTCGACCACACCAACGCCGAGGAGATCGCCCGCACCTTCGACGCGGTGATCGTCGCGGTGGGCGCGCGCATCCCGCGCGATGCGGATCTGCCGGGGCGTGGGTTCGGCGGTGTCCATTTTGCCATGGACTTCCTCACCCAGCACAACAAGCGCGTGGCCGGCGACCGCATCCCCGAGGCGGAGGTGATCTCGGCGGCGGGCAAGCGGGTCATCGTCCTCGGCGGCGGCGACACCGGCTCGGACTGCGTGGGGACGTCGCTGCGCCAGGGGGCGCGTGAGGTCATCCAGCTCGAGCTGATGCCCAAGCCGCCGCTGCAGCGCGCGCCGCACAACCCGTGGCCGGAGTGGCCGCTGGTCCTGCGCACCTCCAGCTCGCACAGCGAGGGGGAGACGCTGCGCCAGGAGGAGGAAGACAAGCCGCGCCTCGGCCGCGACTGGGCGGTGAGCACGGTGCGCTTCCACGGCGAAGGGGAGGGAGCGGACGGCCGGGTGACCTCGCTCGAGGCGGTGCGCGTGAAGCTGGAAGGGGGGCGGCCGGTGCCGCTCGGCGAGGAGAGCTTCCACCTGCCGTGCGATCTGGTCTTCCTCGCCATGGGCTTCACCGGGCCGGAGCACGACGGCCCGGTCGGCGCGTACGGTCTCGCCAAGGACGCGCGCGGTAACATCGTCACCGACGCGGCCGGGTGCACGAGCGTGGAGAAGATCTTCGCCACCGGCGACGCGTCGCGCGGGCAGTCGCTGGTGGTGTGGGCGATCGCCGACGGGCGGCGCGTGGCGGCGGGGGTGGACCGCTATCTTCGCGAAGGGGCGGCGGCGCAGGCGAAGGCCGGCTGACGCGGCTCCGCCTGCGTTCGTCTCAGCTCGCCCAGCGCTGGTCGATCCAGCTCCCGATGTGCTCGCCGGCGAGCTCGTTGCCGGTGGGCTCCCCCTTGGCGATGGCACCGCCGAAGTGGGTGCCGCGTGCGCTCACGAAGGTCTTGTCGGTGGCGCCGAGGCGCTCGCGCATCTGCGCGGTGACGGAGGGGAACGCGGCCTGATCGCCGGTCAGCCCGATGAGCAAGGTCGGCACCGTCACCGCCGGTGCGCAGCGGAGGAAGCTCGCGCGGCTGGACAGGCCGGACCAGGTGGAGAGCCACGCCTCCGCGGTCGACAGCCGGCCGAAGCCGACAAGCCCGTAGTTGATCAGGTCCGGGCGCTTGCCGAAGACCGAGCCGTAGGGGCGCTCGCTCGGATCGAGGTGCAGGTCGACGGTGCGCGGATCGGCGTCGGTGCGGAACACCGTGAGGAGCCGCGGCGCCAGCGAGCGACGTCGATCGACGGCCTGGCCTGACTTCTTGAAGGCGACGCGGGCCTCGTCGGCCTCGGCGACCCATCTGCGCGCCACCTCGTCGAGCCGTGCCACCCGCGCGCGCTGGGCGGCGGCG
>JAMFST010000879.1 GCA_026225435.1 Labilithrix luteola | reverse complement strand
GCCGACACGATTCATCGGCCCGGCAAGGTCGTCGATGCGATGCGCGAGCTGGTCCTCTTCTGGGCTAACTTCGGAAGGCTGCTCTCCGGCGAGCGTCCGGACCTCCTCTCCTCGACGGTCGCGAGCGTGGTGCTGCTCTTCGTCGTCGCGGACACGACGCGCACGCTGGTTCGTCGTCGAGGATGCCGCGTCACGGCGGCGTGCGGTCTCATCCTGGTGACCTACGTCCTCGTCCTGACCTTTCTGTATCGAGATTTTCCGCCGAACTACCTGCCGCTTCACGCGGTGTACGGCGTCGCGCTCGGCGCCTTCGCGGACCGTCTCGTGCGGACGTTGCGGACGCGGGCGCGGCTTCCTCGTGGTGCAGCTGCGGCGATGGTGGCGCTCCTCTTCTTGCCGTTCCTGTGGAGCACGCGCGAGACGATCGACGATGTCGCGAATCTGCCGTTCGTGACCAACGCCCACGCGGAGCGTGAGCTGGCGCGCTACCTCACCGACCACACCGATCCGCCGGCGTTGCCGGTCACCACGAGCCTGTTGATGGGGGGCGTCGTCGATTCGCTCACCGACGGGCGTGTGCGGACCGTGCAGGCGCATCCGCTGATCGACAGCTGCCGGCACGGCGAAGGCAACGGCGGTTCAGGCGAGAATGCGCCCACCAACGAGCGCTGCCTCCACGACGCATTCCACGCGCTCTTCGCCAGCCTGGCGATGGCAGAGGACGTGCGGCTCGTCTTCTCGGCCAGCTTCGCGCTGGTGCGACGTTCCGAGGCGCTGCGCCTGGCGCAACGTGACCAGATGCAGCGGGCCGCCCAGGATCTCGGCCTCACGTTCGGCCTGGAGGAGACCTTCCGCACCCCGGACGGCACACCCGCCATCGAGCTGTATCGCGTGTCCCGCCGAGCGCCGACGCCGCCATCAGAATAGCGGATAGATGAACGGCGACAGCGGACTGGCGACCGAGAGCGCGACGAGCAGGCCGACGATCACCACCGAAAGCACGATGGGAACGAGCCACCACCGCCGGTGCGCCAGCAGGTACCCAGCGAACTGGCGGAGGAAGTCCATGGCGCGCGAGCCGGCTCAAGGTACCACGCCGCTCCGCCCGGGTTTTCTCGGAGTGAGACGTGCTTTTGCGCCAACCGACGCTTGCCGGGATGCCGTCTTCGGATAGTCTGATTCAATGAAAAAGAGCGTGACTCGCCGAGACGCCCTTCGCGCTGCGACGGTGGTGGTTTCCGCTCTGGTAGCCGCTCGCTCGGGCAGCGCTGGCGCCGCGACGACGCGACGCGGTGCCGCGAGTCGTGGCGCAAGCGAGCGCAGCGCGCTCGACTTCGCCGCCGGCACACAGGTCGCGCTCTGTACGATTGTCAGCGTTGGTGCGATCGAGAAGGGCGGCATCGCCTTTCACCTGCGCGACGCCCAGGGGGCCGACTTCCTCGTCGACGTCCTGCGCCACGACGCAGACGCGCCCGGGGTCGCCCGCGCCGGTTCGCTCGCGGTGTACCTGGCGAACGGTGGCAAAGGGTCGAAGGCGACGCGTGAGGATCACGGCATCGCGGCGATGACACTCGCGGCGATGATCGCCAAGCGGGAAGCCGCCGGCATGGCGGTTCCTGCGCTGGCGACGCAGAGGGAGCGGGAGCCGCTCCTTCTCCAGCACGCGGTGTGAAGCCCTTCGCGCCTTCGGTCTCGCGTCTTCTCGTCGCGAGCGTGCTCGCTTCGGCCGCGGCGGTTGCCGCGCTCGCGGGCTGTGCGAGACACGATCCGCCACGAGGTCCCACCGATGCGGGGCCCGGTCCGATGGCCGATCCGCCCCCGTATCCCAGCGCGACGCAAGCGGAGCTCAACTGGCTCGCGCCGCTCGCCCCCGGTGTTCGCGCGCGCGGGTTCTTGATCATCGCGATCAGCCGCGTCGATCAGGGCTCGGTGTGGCTCTCCTTCCAGAAGGACAACACGGTCACCACGATCCAGGTGAACGCGCTCTCCACGCCGCCGGAGCCGGCGGCGAAGACCGAGCAGTTCGGGATCTCCTTTGCGTCGGGCAGCGACACCTACGGGATGGAGGTCGCCAAGCTGGTGCAGGAGGCGCTGATCAAGAACGCGCGCATCCCGCCGCCGCCCGGTCTGCTCCCCTTCAATCCCGCGCAGCGCGCGCCGGATCTGCCCGATTCGGGCGGACCGCGGCCGCTTCGCCCGGAGTAGAAAGAAGCCCGAGCGCGCGCATCACCGAGGAGAGGCCGCGTCGCACGTCGTCGGTCGCGTTGCCGTCGACGGCGTAGCCCCCGCTGGCCACGCCGTTCGTCTCGCCGAGCCACACGCGCGCGACCGACCCATCCGGCGCATCGAGCACGATCTCCGTCCGCTCGCCGTGGCGAACCTCGCGCCAGACGAGCGGATCGAACGGCGCGCTCCTGCGCAACGCGTGCAGCCGTGTCGCCACCGTCGGGGGGAGATCGCGCGGCACCGGGCGGAGATCCGCCGCGAAGTGCGGGCTCAATCGCAGGTACGTCTCGTACACGCCGCTGCACGTCGGCTCGAACGCGCACGACGCGCAGGTCGAGAGCTTCACCTTGTCGCGCGCCTTGACCAGGTACTTGTTCCACGGCTTCGACAGCGCGCCGCCACCATCGACCGAGATCGTCGCCGTCGGCTCGCCGTCATGGTGGATCCAGCGCGAGAGCTCCGGCGCGATGCAGGCCGGCACGTTTCCCAGGTTCACGTCGAAGCCGCGTGGAAGACCGGCGATCATCCGGGCAAAGGGGCGCGCGAGGTCCGCATAGCGCGGCAGCGTCGCCCGCAGCTCGTCGTCCGACCGCTTCCCCGCGTCGAGCGGCCGCATCATGTCCAGATGCAGCTGCGTCACGTGCGGCGCGTAGCGGCGGAGCAGCGCGGGGAACTCGGACACCGACTCGTAGTTCGACTGCACCACGCACATGTTGATGGTGATCGTCTGCCGCCGGGCCGCCAGGTTCTCCAGCGTGCGCTCGATGCGGGCGAACGATCCGGGCTTCTTCGTGGTCCGCTCGTGCGCCTCTCGCGTCGCGCCCTGGAGCGAGATGCGCCAGGTGATGCGCCCGCCGGTGGCCAGGATCTCGTCCACGAACGCGGCGCGCGCCGTCTTGGCGCCGTTGGTGAAGACGACGATCTCCTCGAAGTCGAGCCGCGCGGCTTCGCGCACCACCTCGAGGAAGCCGGGCTGCAACGTCGGCTCGCCGCCGAGGATGGTCAGCTTGCGATGCCCGGCCGCGTGCGCCCCGCGAACCTGCGCCAGGATCGTCTCGGTCTCGAGCACCCGCGCGTTGCCGAGCGCCGTCTCCTGCCCCGACACGCAGAAGACGCAGCGATTGTTGCACAAATGTCCGAGCTGGATCTCGATCTGGCGCGGCGCGTTCGACGAGGTCACGGCGGTACCACTGTAACCGAAGCACCGGCGAAGCGCCCTTCGCCCGCGGCGAGATCGCCATTGAGGAGCGCGATCTTCAGCTCGCGCGCGACGTCACGGGCGGCGGCGAGGCGCGGCGCCATCATCGCCTCCGGCGGAGCGAGCGGCGGACCGGACGCGGCCGACGGGCGTACGTCCTCGACCGGGACGAAGCGAATCGCGCTGGCACCGCTCGCGTGCGCCAGCCGGACGATGTCCGCCAGATGACGGTAGTTCGCGCGCGTGATCACCGTCGTGACCGCTGCGGCGATCGAGGCTCCGCGCGCGTGGCGGAGGCCGAGCACCGTCTGCGCAAAGCTTCCCGGCGCCCGCGTCGCGTGCTCGTGCATCTCCCGGGACGAGCCTTGCAGGGAGACGTCGAGCGCGAGCGTCGCGGACTTCCCTGCGGTGGTCGCGGCGAGCTCCTCGGCATACTTCGCGTACGCCAGCCGCCGCCCGTTGGTCTGCACCAGCACGCGCGACGCCCCTCGTTCGATCGCGCGCGAGATCCACCGTGGCAGCTCGTCGTGCACTGTCGGTTCGCCTCCGACGAAGGCGACGGTCTCGCCCGGCGCCAGGTCCGTGAGCGCGTCGATCGAAGCCTCGATCGCCGCGACATCGCGCCCGCCGTCGTCACGCTTCCACGCCGCGCGAAGCCCCGCCTGCGCGCAGAAGACGCACCCGTTGTTGCAGGCGAAACCGAGGAAGATGCGACGCACCGCGCGCTATCATGGCGCATCGCGAGCGAAACGACGGTGCCCGAACGCTCATTCGACCTGACAATTCCGCACGAAGGGTCGCGGCTCGGGGCTCGCGTCTTCGCCCAGGCGCTCGCGCGCCTCGAACGAGAGCTTCGTCACCTGGCGATCGCGAGCCAGGTCGAGTCTCCGCACTTCGCGCGACACGTCGAGCGCCTGGCCACGCACGAGCCGGGGGCGCTGCCGGCGCTCCTGCGCAGTCCGAGCCTGGCGACGCTCCTTCGTGTGCTCCGCGCAAGGCACGAGCCGGCCGCGCGAGCGGCCTTTCGCGCGGAGCTAGAGGCGCTCTTCTTCTTCGAGCTGGCCGTCCGTGGCGCGCTCGACGAGCCGGTGACGCTGGCGACGCTGCCGCGGATGCTGGCGTCACCGTCGACACGCTCGGCGCTCGCCGTTCCGCCGGATGCACGTGCCGCCACGTTCGAGGCGCATCGCGTCACCTTCCATCGCGCGGACGCGAAAGCCGACCAGATCCACGAGGTTGGCGCGACCGACGGCGAGACGTACCGCGAGCTCGCGCCGGGGATCGTGCTCGCCGCCCACGACGGCAATCCGCTCTCGCTCGACGAGGCGCACCCGGACAAGGCGGGGAATGCGGTCGACCTCGGCGGTCACGACGCGGGCGAGTGGACGGCGACGCTGGCGAGCGCGCTCGATCTCGTGGCGTCGCATCTGCCGGATCTGCGGCGCGACCTGACGCTGTACGCGCAGCACATCGTCCCCGTCGGCTGGGACGCCGAGCGCCACCTGTCCGCCTCCTACGCCGAGGCGATCGGCACCGTGTACCTCAGCCTCCACCCGGACCTCATGACCATGACGGAGGCGGTCATCCACGAGTCGGCGCACGGAAAGCTCAACGCCTTCTTCGAGATCGACCCGGTCGTCATCAAGGTCGCATCGGACCCTCGATTCTTCACGTACCTCGAGGACGCGCCGACGCCGCCTCGGATCGT
>JAMFST010000878.1 GCA_026225435.1 Labilithrix luteola | reverse complement strand
GTGCAGTTCATCCACCGGAAGCTGGTCGCCGTCTGGGATGCCGACCTCGTTCACCAGATCGCCCAGAACACCGACCGCGTGTGGTCGACCGCGCTCGGCTGGGACGCGCTCACTCTCAACGGGCTCGATCCGGAGGCGGGCAACCTCGGGACGCTGCTCAATCTCGATTTCGAGGACCACAAGCTCGCGCGCAAGATCGTGCAACCGGCCTTCACCCTCAAGGCCATCGACGGTCACCTCCTCTGCGCCGGTCGCATCTTCGACGAGGTGCTCCCCACGTGGGTCGCGCGCGGCCGGGTCGACTTCAAGGCGGAGGGGCGCACGCTCCTCGCACGCGTCGCGACCGACATCTTCCTCGGCTACAAGGACCCCGCCGAGACCGCCGAGGTGGACCGCGCGCTCGCGGACGTGTGGCGCTCGGTCACCGCCATCTCCCGCAATCCGCTGATCAGTCCATCCTTCAAGCGCGCGCGGACGGGGATGCAGGCGCTGCTCCGCACGCTGCGGGCGATGGTTCCGAAGCGGCGGAAGGAGGAGGGGACCGACGTGCTCAGCCTCCTCTGTCGCAGCGCCGAGCCGAGCGAGGCGGGCGACGACGCGCTTGCGCGCCTGTTCGCGGGGATCATGATGGCCGCGTATGACACGACGTGGGCCGCGCTGAGCAGCATGGCGTACCTGCTCGCCAAGCATCCCGAGTGGCAGGAACGCCTGCGCGAGGAGCTCGCCACCGTCAGCCGGCAGAACGGCGGCACCCTCGACGGCGCGTCGATGAAGAACCTGCGCCAGACCGAGTGGGCCTGGAAGGAGACGCTGCGCCTGATGCCGCTGAACAACTTCCTCCCGCGCGTGGCGCTGCGCGACGTCGAGCTCGGCGGCTACACCGTGCGCGCCGGCACGTTCGTCGCGCCCATGACCGGGGCCATCGGACGGCACCCGAAGTGGTGGAAGGAGCCGAACCGGTTCGACCCGGAGCGCTTTTCCCCGGAGCGCGCCGAGGACCGGCAGCATCCGGCGATCAACCTCCCCTTCGGCGCCGGCGCTCACGCCTGCATCGGGATGCAGCTGGCCAACATGGAGGTGAAGATCTTCTGGCACAAGCTGCTCGGCAGCTGCTCGATCTCGCTCGAGCAGGACTACGAGGCGCACCACAAGTTCACGCCGCTCGGCACCGTCTCCGGCAACGTGGGCTTGCGCCTGCGCGCGTGAGGCGGCGCGGCTCCGTCTGTGCTTCGCTTCCGGGATGATGAAGCTGAGTGAGAAAGGTTCCTTCGCTCCGCGGCCCACGCTCGAAGGCCCCACGGAGCCGCTCGCCCGCGCGGTGGAGAGCTGGCCCGGGGTGGTCGCGCGGACGCACTGGGAGCTGGGCGACGAGAGCATCGTCGACGGCGCCGACTTCTACGTGGGCGAGCAGGAGCTCGGGCACATCCATCTGTACGCCGAGGTTCACCTCGCCCTGCCCCGCAAGCTGGCGGACGCGGTCATCGCCGCCAAGCTGGCGCGCCCCTTCCGCTGGAGCGCGGCCTTCGTGGTGAAGAAGGTGCGCACCGCGGACGACGCCGCCGAGGCGGAGTGGCTGTTCACCCTCGCCTACGACCGTCTGCGAGGCGTGGCGCTCGAGACCTTGCTCGCCCGGGTGGAAGGCCGGGTGCGCGCGGCCTGAGGTGGGAGCGGGCCGCCGCTCACGGGCAGAGCAGGGTGACCGAGCGGATGCGCAGGGTGCTGTCGACGTTCGCGTCGTTCGTCTGGTCGCCGACGGCGATCGTGCCGTTGGACACGTAGCCGGTGCGGGTGAGCGCGGTGACCCCGTCGATGCTGACGCTGGCGTTCCCCGCGGCGTCGAGGGCGAGCACGTAGGTGTGGTACGCGCCGTCGGTCACGTCGACCGCGTAATGCTCGGTGTCGTCGGACCAGCCGATGGCGGCGCTGTCGAGGTAGATCATCTCGCCGCGGTCGGTCTGCGTCCCGACCGATCCGTGGAGCGAGCCCATGATCGCGGCGGCGCTGTCGAACTGGTCGTGCGGCTCCACCGCGACGACCTGCATCACCACCTGGAGCTTGAACGCCTGCCCCGGCGCGAACACGCCCGCGCGCGAGAGGAGCAGCTGTCCGCCCGATTCGCCCCCCGCCGGGGTCGACGTCTGGAGCTCGACGTAATCGGCACCGTTGGTGAGGGTGCTCGGCTGCTGTGAATTGACGGTCCAGCCTTGTGCCGTGACGTCGGTGCCCCGACGAGGAGCGGGGTGGCGCAGCTCGCCGCGTCGCTCGCGTCCGCATCGGCGTCGCTCGCATCTGCGAAACCCGCATCTGACAGGCTGGCGTCCGTCGCCGCGTCTCCGGCGTCGGCGCCGGCGCCGGCGTCAGCTTGGACCGCGGCGTCCTCGCTCGCGTCCACCGCGCTGGTGGCGTCGCGACTGGCCGCGTCGCTGATCGACGCATCGGGGCTGGCGTCGGGAGCGCCGCTGTCGTCATCGTCGCTCGTCCCGCAAGCCGCGAGCAAGGCGGCGCCCATGATCCAGAGTCTTCTCATGCGCGTCATCGTACGCGACAACGCGCCCTTCGTTCACGACTGCCCAGACCGGACGAGCGCCACCGCGAGCGCGACGCGTCGAGGAACCGGCGGTGCGCTGGTTCCGCGATCTGGTCGTGGAGGTTTCGGCCACGCTGTAGGGGACGCCGGTCGCGTGCGAGACTGCGGCCGTGCCCATGCTCGATACCGGCAGCCTGCGCTGGGCGGAGGTCGATCCGTCCACCCACCTCTTCGACCCGGCCCTCGCGCGCGCGACCGCTGCGAGCGTGATCGACGACGCGCTGGCGGCCCTTGGCGAGCGTGCGCTCACGGACGACGAGCGCGATTCGATCGAACGGGCCTGCGAGCGGGCCCTCGTCGGCGCCTGCGGAGCATGGGTCTGTGGGTGGTGCTGGGCAGCCAACGAGCCCGGCGGAGGAGGCCTGGTGCACGGTTGGTGCTGCGCGCGCGACAGCGTCTTGCCCGTGCTCAATTTGGAAGATCGCACAGGCCCGTACATGATCGAAGACCGGGGGAAGACGGTCGACCGGGTGGTCGCCGCCGTGTCGGAGTGGCGAGCCATCCTCGAGGAGCTGGCGAGGATGTACAAATCGTTGCCGCTCCTTCCCGGCCGCGAGGCACGAGGTGCGGAGGCCGCCGCGGCGCGCTTGCTCGAGTACGTGGTGGAGCGCACCGAGGTGAACGACGCCTGGCGCCACACGCTCGCGACCGTTCTGTGCTGGTTCGCCGAATCGAAGGGGCGCGACCGCACGTCGGCCGCACGCATCGCGTCCGCCGCCGTGAGCGATCGCTTTGGCAGCTGGTGCGCGCCGGACGAGGTGAGCGCAGCGGCCATGGTCGCGGACTTCGGACGGGGGATGGTCGAAGGCGCAGCGGCGCTTCCGGTTCGCGACGGTACCGCCCTGTGGCTCTCCCAGCGCGGGAGTTGCGGGACCGTCGGTGACATGATCGCGGCAGCCCCCCCGGTGCCGGTGTCCGGCGACGGTCACCTTCGCTTCATCCAGGGGCTCGAGCGCGCACGCGACCCGGTACGCGCCGATCGCATGGCCACGGCGCTCGCGAGCGCACGAGAATGGGCGTCCAGCGCGCGTCCACTCACCTTCACCGAGCTAGAGCGCTGGCAAAGGCAGGTGCTCGGCATCCCCAGCGCCCCCTTCCGCAGCAGCGATGCGTTCACCAAGGAGGGGACCGAGCGCTACCCGCTCCTCGGTGCGCGCGAGGGCTTCGAACGGTGCCTCGCCGAGGCCGACGACCCGGACCTTCCGCCGGTCGCCCGCGCCGCGCGCGCCTACCTCGACGTGTGCTTCTTCCATCCCTTCGTCGACGGAAACGGCCGCGCCGCCCGTCTGGTGCTCGATGCCGTCCTGTCACGAGCGGGGCTCGGGTTGCACGCGATCGACCCGCTGATCCTGTCGAGGGCCGCCGATTCGGAAGCGCTTCGCCGGTTTGTCTACC
>JAMFST010000877.1 GCA_026225435.1 Labilithrix luteola | reverse complement strand
GTCGTCTCCGGCGGAGCGGGCGGGGGGGCGACCGGCACCGGCGGCGGATTCTTCGCCCGTCGGGCCTCGCTCGCCTCGGCGCGCGGATCGGCGCCGGTGGCCACGCGAGCCCCCATGTGATCGCGGAGCAGACCGGCGACGATCGACTCGGCGTCGGCGTGCGTGAGCAGGCGCCGCGCGAGCGCCATGTCGTCCGGGTGTGGCGGCGAGCTGGCGAACGCCTCGGCGAACACGTTCACCATGTCGAGCTCGGCGCGCGTCTGCAGCTCACCGGCGCTCGGCAGCTGCTTCTCGATCGGCCGGATGCCGTACGTGAGGCGCAGCATGTACAGGTTGCCGATGTCCTTCGGCCCGACGAGCGCGATGGCCGTGCCGGTCTTGCCCGCGCGGCCGGTGCGGCCGGTGCGGTGGACGTAGCTCTCGGCCTGCTCCGGCATGTCGAAGTTGATGACGTGCGTGAGGTGCGAGATGTCGATCCCGCGCGCGGCCACGTCGGTCGCCACGAGGAAGCGCAGCTTGCCCTCGCGGGTCTTCGCCATGATGCGCTCGCGCTCGCGCTGCTCGAGGTCGCCGTTCAGCCACTCGGCGTCGTAGCCGCCTTCCTGCAGGGCCGCCGAGACGCGCTCGGTCTGGTCCTTGGTGTTGCAGAAGACGACCGCGCTCTCGGGGTTCTCGACCTCGACGATCTTCACCAGCGCCGCGCGCTTGTCGCCCGGGATGATGTACGCGAAATGCTGGATCGAAAGCGCGCCGACCTGGTCGCTCGACAGCGTGATGAACTCGGGGTCCTTCAGCTGGTTGTGCGCCATCCGCTCGATGTCCGGCGGGATGGTCGCGCTGAAGAAGAGCCCCTGCCGCTCCTTGGGGAGCGAGCTCATGATCGCGTGGAGCTCCTTGGCGAAGCCCATCGACAGCATCTCGTCGGCCTCGTCGAGGACGAAGATGCGCACCGCGCTGGCGTCGAAGGTGCCGCGACGGAGGTGATCGAGCACGCGGCCCGGGGTGCCGACGACGATCTGCGCGCCGCCTTCCAGCGCCTCGATCTGCTTGCCCATCGGCGCGCCGCCGTAGATGGCCGTCGCGTGGATCCCCTTGAACTGGGCCAGCTTCTCGATCTCGCGCTGCACCTGGAGCGCGAGCTCGCGGGTCGGCGTGAGGATGAGCGCCTGCACCTTGGCGATCGACTTCTTCACCAGCGAGTCGACCAGCGGCAGGCCGAAGGCGGCCGTCTTGCCCGTGCCGGTTCGCGCCTGGACGACCAGGTTCTTGCCGCGGGTGGCGGGCTCGAAGACCGCCAGCTGCACCGGCGAGGGGTGGACGTAGCCGAGGGAGTCGATGGCGCGGCGGACGTCAGCGCTCAGGGGGAGGGCGTCGAAGGTCGGCTTGGGGGCGATCGAGGCGGATTCCTCGGGCGGGGTGGCCGACGAGGCGGCGTCGGCTGCTGCGGCGTTTGCGGGCGCGTTCATGAGTGTTCAACGGGGCCTATAATGCAAGAGCCGCCCGGCGTATCGCTCGACGTGCCGGCGCGCCTTTCCACCGAGCAGGTCGCCACCTGCGGTATAAGCGCCCACATGCGACTGTCGCTCTCCCGCTCCGCGCGGTTTTGTCGAGGAATTGCCCTCACTTCGAGCCTCGCAGCGGCTCTGGCGACCGTGGCGGCCGGCACCGCCCGCGCCGACGACACGCCGCCCCTGCCGTTCACGAAGAGCACCCTGGCCAACGGCATGACCGTGATCCTGCACGAGGATCACGCGCTCCCCCAGGTGGTGGTGAACGTCGGCTTCCGCACCGGCTCGCGCATGGAGCAGCCGCACCGCACCGGCTTCGCGCACCTCTTCGAGCACCTCATGTTCATGGGCACGCGCCGCGCCCCCACCAAGATGTTCGACCTGTGGATGAGCGCGGCGGGCGGCGAGAACAACGCCTTCACCACCTCCGACATCACCGACTACTACGACGAGGGGCCCCCCACGGCGCTCCCGCTGCTCCTCTGGCTGGAGGCGGATCGCCTGCGCGATCTGGGCCAGCTGATGACCAAGGCGAAGCTCGACGCCCAGCGCGACGTGGTGCTCAACGAGCGCCGTCAGAGCCACGAGAACCAGCCCTACGGCAAGGTGGAGCTGCGCCTGCCGGAGCTCCTGTACAACGACGGGCACCCCTACCATCACCCCGTCATCGGCTCGCCGGAGGATCTCAACGCGGCCAGCGTCGACGACGTGAAGCAGTTCTTCAGCACCTGGTACGACCCCTCCAACGCGACCCTGGTGGTCGCCGGTGACTTCGACCCGGCGCAGCTCCTGCCGCTGATCCAGCGCGACTTCGGCGCCATCCCGACCAAGGGGACGCCGGCCGATCCGGGCGCGCCCGGCTTCGACGACAGCAAGAGCACGCTCACCAAGGTGGTCCGCGAGACCATCCCCGACCGGGTCGAGCTGCCCGAGATCGTCATGGCCTGGCAGTCGCCGAAGCGCTTCGCCCCGGGGGACGCCGAGCTATCGCTCTTCGCCCACGTCCTGGCGAGCGGCAAGGAGAGCCGCCTGTACAAGTCGCTGGTGTACGAGCAGAAGCTGGCGCAGACGGTCACCGTGTCGCAGGACCCGAGCCAGCTCGGCTCGCAGTTCACCGTGACCGTGCTCGCGCGTCCGGGCGTGTCGCTCGACAAGCTGGAAGCGGCCATCGACGCGGAGCTCGCGCGCGCCACCACCGGCGGCGGCGCGAAGAGCAAGCCGGCGAGCATCAGCGAGGCCGAGCTGGTGCGCGCCAAGAACGAGAACGAGATGGGCATGGTCGACGAGCTCGAACGGCTCCTCGGGCGGGCGATGACCCTCGCCGTCTACCAGATGACCACCGGCAACCCGGGCTACCTGCCGACCGATCTGGCCCGCTTCCGCGACGCCACCGTCGACTCGGTGCAGAAGGCCGCGACGACGACGATTGATCTGAACAAGCGCGTCGTCCTCCGCGTGGTGCCCGAGCCCGAGCCGGCGCCGGGAGCACCGGTCGCACCTGCGTCCGCCCCCGCCGCGGGAGGTGCCAAGTGAGCTCGCTTCTTCGTTCCCTGCTTCCGCTGGCGGCCCTCGTCTCGCTCGCCGCGCTCGCCAGCTGCGCGCAGCCGGTGCCGCCTCCGCAGACCGCCGCCGCCGCCCCGCCGCCTCCTCCCGCCGCTCCGGCCGATCCGCTCGGCCCGCGACCGGAGGTACCCGCGCCTTCCCCCTACGCGCCGCCGAGCCCGGTGGTCTTCAAGCTGGCCGACGGCTTGACCGTCTGGCTGGTCGAGCGTCACGACGCGCCCATGGTGTCGCTCTCGCTGGCCGTGCCGCGCGGCTCGTCGGCCGATCCCAAGGGGCGCGGAGGCCTGGCGCTGCAGACGGCGAACATGCTCGACGAGGGGGCAGGGAAGCTCGGCCCGCTGGAGTTCGCCGCCGCCGTCGACACGCTCGGTGCGCGCATGCACACCGGCGCGACCTTCGATTACAGCTACGCCGGTCTCACCGTGCTCTCGAAGAACTTCGGTGCCTCGCTCGCGCTGCTTGGCGAGGCGGTGGTGCACCCGCGCTTCGAGGCGACGGAGTGGAAGCGGGTCCACGATCTGTGGATCAACAACCTGAAGAACCGCGCCTCCGACGCCGAGGAGGTGGCCGACGTGGTGCAGCAGGTCACTCTCTACGGCGACGATCATCCGTACGGGCATCCCATCGAGGGGACGCTCGCCTCGGCGGCCAGGGTCGGTCTCGGCGACGTGCGCGCCTTCTACGGCCAGGCGTGGCGGCCGGAGCACGCGGTGGCCGTGGTGGTCGGGGACGTGAAGCGCGCCGATCTGGAGGCGCTCCTGACCAGGAGCTTCGAGGGGTGGACGGCCAAGGGGCCGGCGCCCACGCCGGTGACCGCGCCCGCGGCGTTGCCGTCGCACGCCAAGGTGATCCTGGTGAACCGCGACGAGGCGCCGCAGTCGGTGATCGCGCTGGTGCGCCCCGGCCTGTCGGCCGGTGACGTCGACGCGCCGGTCGCCAGCCGGGTCAACGTCGTCCTCGGCGGCAGCTTCATCTCCCGCCTCAACGAGGATCTGCGCGAGGAGCACGGCTGGAGCTACGGCGCGCACTCGGCGGTCACCCTGACCAAGCACCCGGGCAGCATCGCCGCCTTCGCCGCGGTCGTCACCGAGCACACCGGCGACGCCGCCAAGGCGCTCCTCACCGACATGCAGACCTTCTCCGCGTCCGGTCCGACCGACGAGGAGGCGTCCATCTCGCAGCGCCTCGCGCGGCGCGAGCTGGTCGATCTGTACGGCACCAACGAGGGGGCCACGTTCCGCCTCACGCGCGACGCGATGCTCGGGCTGGCGCCGACCTACGAGGGGGACGCGAGCATCAAGCGCGACTCGGCGACCAAGAAGGAGCTCGCCGGCGTGGCCGCGCGTGACTTCGATCCCAACGCGGGCTTCCTCCTGGTCGTCGGCCCCGCAGCGACGGTGCGCCCGCAGCTCCTCGCCGCCGGCTTCGGCGAGCCGGAGCTGCGTGACGTGGACGGCAACGCGGTCGCTGCACCTGCGCTCACGAACGCGACGAGGAACGCGACGAAGAAAGAAAGCGCAAAGCACCCGTGAAACATCCCGACATCGACATCTCCCTCGCCCCCGGCGCGGAGAACAACGGGCTCGCCGTGATGCTCGGCGATCTGGTGAAGCAGAACCTCGAGGCCAAGCCGCGCAAGAAGCGCGACTTCCAGGCGCTCCACGGCGCCGTGGCCATCGTCGCCGAGGACGCCGAGGTCGCGCTCACGCTGGTGTTCGCGCGCGGATCGCTGAAGATCCATGACGGAATCTTCGGGGTTCCCGACGTCACGGTGCGCGCCGGATCGGACGTCATCCTGGCGCTCTCCAACCTCCCCATCACCCGGCCGCTCGGCTTGCCGCTCCCCGGCCTGCGCGATCTGCGGGACAAGGGGCAGATCGAGGCGCTGCGGACGGTCTGGAGCGGCATGCGCGACGGAACCTTCCACTCGTACGGTGCGGCGTTTCACCCCGCCCTGATGATGCGACTCACCCGCGTGATGAGCGTGAACGGGTGACGTCCGTGCTTGCTTGCCGGCCGGTTGTTCCGCTCCAATGCGAGCGGTGACCCGGTCGCCCCGACTCTCCTCTCTCCTCGTGGCTGGCGCGCTCGTCGCCGCGGTGTCCTCGTCGGCATCTCGTGCCTCGGCGGCACCGCCCGGCAAGGGCTCCGCGAAGGTGGCCCACCAGCTGCTGACCGAGGGGGAGCGCGCGCTGAAGAAGAAGGACTTCTCCACCGCGCTCGGCAAGTACCGCGCTTCCGACGACGCGCAGCCGTCGCCCGTGGCGAGGCTGGGAGAGGCGCGCGCGCTCGTCGGCCTCGGGCAGCTCGCCGCCGCCGAACAGATGTACATTTCTGTGCTGCACGACGGGCACGGCAAGAACATCGTCCACCCGCCTCCCGGCGCGGTGAAGGAGGAGGCGGCGCTCGCCATGAGCCTCCCGTACGTCACCCTGGTGGTGAAGGGGGTCGACCCGGCCAAGGTGACCGCCTCGATCGACGGCGAGGTCATCACCGACTGGTCGACGCAGCACCCGGTCGATCCGGGGAACCACTTCGCCCGCGCCGAGGCGCCCGGGCTCGAGACGGTGGAGGCCCCCTTCAAGGCGAGCGAAGGGGTCGCGCAGACGGTCACCTTGACCTTCCACGGCGCGCCCGTGAACGCGAGCAGCCGCACCTCGCTGGCGCAGGGTGAGGCCGGCGCGGGCGGCGCGTCGAGCGGAGGGCACGCGCGGCGCACCGCCGGCTGGGTGGTCCTGGGGGTCGGTGTCGCGGGGCTCGCCTTCGGCGGCGTGACCGGGGCGCTGGCGGCCAAGAAGCACTCCACGCTCTCGAGCGACTGCCCCAACGGCGTCTGCCCGCAGAGCGAGTCGAGCGATCTGTCGAGCTACCACACGCTGGGGACCCTCTCGACGGTCGGCTTCATCGCCGGCGGGGTGCTCGCCGCGGGGGGGCTCGTGCTGGTGCTCTTGCCGACCCACGACGGTCCTGCCGCCGAGACGGGCGAGAAGCCCGCGGGCAGCGCGGCGAACGGGCGGATCCGTATCCAGCCGCTGCTGGCGCCGGGGCTCCTGGGCACGGCAGGGGAGTGGACCTTCTGATGCGCACGTCTTCCGCCAAGCGACTCGCCGTCTTCCCGCTCGCCGCCTCCGCGGTCACCGGGCTGGCGCTCGTCTCCTGCACGTCCATCCTCGGCGACTTCTCCCTCGGCGACGACACGACGACGTCGAAGCCCGACGCCAGCTGCAGCAGCGCCGGCTGCATCGGCGACGACGGTGGCTTCGGCGACGACGGGTCCGTGAGCTCCGACGCCGACATGGGCCTCGGCTCGCTGACCCTCTCGCCCACCTCCGTCAGCCTGTCGCGCGGCGACATGGTGCAGATCGCCGTCCAGCTGGGGAACGTGCCGGTCGTGCCGGTCGACGTGTACCTGGTGTCTCCGCCCGGCGGCATCACCGTCGACGCGCTCCGCATCCCCGCGGGGACCGCCAGCGGGACGCTCACGCTGCACGTGGGGCTCGCCTCGCTCGCCGGTCTCGACAACCTCACCGTCGCCGCCATCGAGGCCGGCCGCACCGCGGTCACCACCGATAGCGGAGCGGGCACCGCCGACGCGGGCATGACCGACGGTGGGGACGCGGGTGACGCCGCCGCCGCTGCTCCGGTCGACGCCGGGCCGGCCCCGCTCCCAGCCGGCACGGTCACCGCCCCCTTCGCGCTCACCGTGGAAGGGACCAACGGCGGAATCGACACCACCTTCGGCACGATGGGCACGCTGGTCATCCACGTCAGCGGCGGCAGCGACGTCCCCAACGGCATCGCCTTCGACAGCACCGGTCGAGCCATCATCGTCGGCACTCAAAACGTGGGAGCGACGCCTGCCGAGGCCGTGGTCGTCCGCCTGACCGAGGTCGGCGCGCTCGACACCGCCTTCGGCACCGCCGGGTTCGCGCGCCTCGCCACCCCCACCGGCACCCAGGGCAACGCCCTGACCGTGGCGACCGGGGACGAGATCTACGTCGGCGGCACCACCACCCAGCCAGGCACCGCCAGCACCCTGGTGGCGGCCTTCACCTCCGCCGGCCAGCTCGACACCGGCTTCGCCGCCGGCAACGGCTACGTCTACATCGACAGCGGCGGCGGCACCGACTCCATCCGCGGCGTCGCGGACCTCGGTGGCACCCTGGTCGTCGGCGGCTCGCGCACGGTGGGCGCGTCCAGCGTCGGGCTCCTCGCCGGCTTCACCACCGCCGGCGTCTTCTCCAACGAGAGCACCGCGAGCATCGGGACCTCGCTGGTCGTCGGCGGCTTCACCGCGGACGGCGCCAACGCCCTGTGGCTCCCTGCCTTCTCCGCCAGCGTCTCCGGCGGCGGCCTCGACACGCTCTCGCTCGGCCGCAGCGGCTCCGGGTCGGCCCACTTCGACACCACCTACGCCGCGGTCACCGACGGCTTCGCCAGCTCCACGTTCACCGGCACGGTCTTCACCGGCGACGCGCGCGCCGCGGCGCAGTCCACCGGGCGCGTGGTCGTCGCCGGCACCCCGGTCGCCGGCAGCTCGGCGCTGGTCGCCTTCTCCGCCGCCGGCGCGGTCGACACCACCTTCGGCGCCGCCGGCATGGCCACGACCGACACCGGCAGCGCGAACGACGTCGCCGTCGACTCGGCCGACGGCATCCTCGTCGCCGGCGCGGCGGGCACCTCGCTCAACCTCCTGCGCTTCACCTCGGCCGGCGTGCTCGACACCACCTTCGTCGACTCGTTCCCGGACGGGCAGACCTTCTCGCCGAGCGCGGCCACCCGCGTCGCCGTCGACTCGAAGGGGCGCGTCTGGGTGGTCGGCTACGGCCAGATGACCGCCGGCGACAACGACTGGATCGTCGCGCGTTTCCTGCCCTGAGCGCTTCGGTAAGCGCTTCCGGAACGTTCACATGCTGAACAGGTGATTCTTGCGCTTGACCAGCGCTTCTGTCGCACGTACGGTGCCCGCCCCTATGGCCGTTCACATCCGTCTCACCCGCCAGGGCTCGAAGAAGAAGCCCTTTTACCGCATCGTCGTCACCGATCACCGCAGCCCGCGCGAAGGTCGTTTCCTCGAGCTGATCGGCACCTACGATCCGGCCAAGGATCCGGGCCTGTTCTCGATCGACCACGCGCGCCTCGACTACTGGCGCAAGAACGGCGCAACGCCGTCCGAGACCGTGGCCCGGCTGCTCTCGCGCGAGGCGCGTAAGACCGCCGCCACCGCCGCGGGCACCGAAGCCAAGGCCTGAGCGAGCAAGCGACCATGGCGCTCAAGGACTTGATTCACGGGATCGCGATCGCGCTGGTCGATCACCCGGACCAGGTGTCCGTGCAGGAGATCCCGGGCGAGAACAACGTGCTCGTCGAGCTGCGGGTCGCCAAGGAAGACATCGGCAAGGTCATCGGCAAAGAGGGGCGTACCGCGCAGTCGATGCGCACGCTCCTCACCGCGATGTCGACCAAGATGGGGAAACGCGCCCATCTCGACATCGTCGACTGACGTAGCGGCCCGACAAGAGTTGGAAAAGGAACGCTGGGTACCGCTGGCCGAAGTTGCCCGTCCGCATGGCGTGAGGGGCGAGATCCGGCTCAAGCTGTTCAACACCGACAGTGACGTGCTGCTCGAGCAGCGCGAGGTGCTCCTCCGTAGCGGTGACGGCAAGGAGGAGCTCCGTCCCATCGACGCCGCGCGCCGCGCGAACGAGGCGATCCTCGTGAAGTTCAAGGGGATCACCGACCGGGACGTGGCCGACGGCCTGCGCGGTGCGCTGGTCTGCGTTCGCCGCGGCGATTTCCCCGACCTCGACGAGGGGGAGTTCTACGCCTGCGACGCCATCGGCGCGAAGGTGTCCGTGCAGGGGGGCCCGCATCAGGGGGAGCTCGGCACGGTGCGCGACGTGAAGACCTACCCGACGGTGGACGTCGCGGTCATCCGTGCCGCCGACGGCGGGCGTGACTGGGAAGTGCCGCTGGTCGAGTCGTACGTGGTGAAGCTGGATCTCGAGGCGGGCGAGCTGGTGCTCTCGTCGCTCGACGATCTCGAGCGCTGACGTGCGCGTCGACGTCGTCACGCTCTTCCCCGAGCTCTTCGACACCTTCTGGAAGACGAGCTTCGTCGGTCGGGCGCGCGAGTCGGGGACACTCACCGCCCGTTGCCGCAGCCCGCGCGAGTTCGGTCTCGGCGCGCATCGCAGCGTCGACGACACGCCCTACGGCGGCGGCAGCGGGATGGTCATGCGGGTGGACGTGATGGTCGCCTGTCTCGAGTCGCTCGACGGCGACGCGCCCGACGGGCTCCGCGCGCACCGCGTGCTGCTGACGCCGCAAGGGGCGCCCTTCGATCAGGCGCGCGCCCTGGCTCTCGCGGCCAAGCCGGCGCTGGCGCTGGTGTGCGGGCGCTACGAGGGGTTCGACGAGCGGATCCGCGGTCAGGTGGACGAGGAGCTGTCGCTCGGCGACTTCGTCATGACCGGCGGCGAGGTGGCGGCCATGGCCGTCGTCGAGGCGACCGTGCGCCTGCTCCCCGGCGTGCTCGGCAACGAGGCGTCGACCGAGGAGGAGTCGCACAGCCCGGCGCACGGCGGCCTGCTCGAGTACCCGCAGTACACCCGGCCGCTGGAGTTCCGCGGCGAGAAGATCCCCGCGGTGCTCGCCGGCGGCAACCACGCCGAGATCGCCAGGTTCCGCCGCGCCGAGGCCGAGGCGCGCACCAAGGCGAAGCGCCCGGACCTGTACGAGCGATACCGCGTGCACGCGCAGGCAGAAGCCGACGCGCTGGCAGCGGCGAAGGCTGCGGCCAAGGCCGAGAGGAAAGCGAACAAGTCATGAGAGCGACGTCATGAGGCGCATCGCCGTCGCGCTGGTGCATTACCCGGTGCTCGATGCGGAGGGGCGTCACGTCACCACCGCCATCACCAACCTGGACGTGCACGACCTGTCGCGCTCGTGCCGCTCGTACGGCGTGGAGTCGTATTACCTGGTGCATCCCATCGTGGCGCAGCGGCAGCTCGTCGACCGCATCACCGACCACTGGCGCAACGGCTCCAGCGGCAAGCGCATCCCCGACCGGGTCGAGGCGCTCTCGCGGGTGCGGACGGTCCCCTCGCTCGAGGAGGCGATGACCGCGCACGGCAACGGCGAGAAGCCGGAAATGTGGGTGACCGCGGCCCGCACCCTGGGAAGCTCGATCGGCTACGCGGAGGCCCGCGCGCGCGCCAACGCGGCGGACGACGCGCGCCCGCTGGTCATCGTCTTCGGCACCGGATGGGGCCTCGCGCGAGAGGTCGTCGACGCCGCCGACGCGACCATCGCCCCGATCCGCGCCGCCGCCGATACTGGCTACAACCACCTCAGCGTCCGCGCCGCCTGCGCCATCACCCTGGACCGCCTGTTCGGCGAGGTCTGAACGTCAGTCGAACCACGGAGGGAGGACGACGAGCCCTCCGGCCTTCGCCGCCTTCGCCTCGACGAGGGCCACGCGCGACGCCAGGTGCGGACGAGCGTGGACGAAGCGGAGGCGCTTCGCCTCGAGGCCGTGGTCGCGGAAGGTGGAGAGCAGCGTGACCAGCTCCGGGGCGGGGTAGACGAAGCAGACGCGCCCGCGACGCGCGAGCACGCGGCGGGCGGCGGCGACGAAGAGACCGAGCTCGCCGGCGCGCGCGGCGTGCCGGGCAGGGACGCTGCCGGCTCGTCCGCGGCCGGGTGGGGTGTACGGCGGGTTGCAGACCACCAGATCGGCGACCCCGCTCTCCTCCAGCGTGGCGACGTCCGCGTGGAGCACCCGTCCGCGCGCCGCCCAGCCGTTGGCGGCGAGGTTGGCGACGGCGAGCGATGCGGCTTCCGGGTCGCGCTCCACCAGGACGACGGAGTCCGCAGCGCTCGCGTGCAGGAGGGACAGCGCGACCGCCCCGACGCCGGCGCCGAGGTCCCAGGCGCTCGTGGCGCGCCGCCCCGCGCTCGCCCCCTCGGCGGCGAAGCGACCGAGCAAGAGCGCGTCGACGTTGACCCGGTAGCCGCTCCCGCGCGCGGGCTGCGCCAGCTTCACGGCGCCTTCGAACAGCGTGTCGCTCGTGGCCTCGGTCGCGAGAGACACCGTGGCGCAAGAAGGTACCACGGAGCGTGCGTGATATCGTCCGACCCGACGTGGCTGCCGTGACCACCGAGACCGCGCGAGACCCCGCCCAGACCGGCGCGCTCGTCCGCGACAAGGCCCGCGCGCTCGGCTTCGACGCCGTCGGCATCGCCCGCGCCGACGTGCCGCTCGAGCGCGACGTCGCGCACTACCGCGCGTTCGTCGCCGAGGGCTTCCACGGCGAGATGAGCTGGCTCGCCGACAACGCCGAGGTGCGCGCCTCGCTCGACGGCGAAGGGATCCTCCGCGGCGCCACCAGCGTCGTCTGCGTCGCTCGCCGCTACGCGCGCGCCGAGGCGGAGGAGGCGACCGATCCGCCGCTCGCCCGCACCATCGCCCGTTACGCCCGCGGTCGCGACTACCACAACGGCCTGCGCAAGAAGCTCCGCCAGCTGGCCGCGTTCGTCCGCACGCTCGGCACCGCGGAGGCGCCCGCCGCCGCCCGCCCGATCTGCGACGACGCACCGGTGCTCGAGCGCGCCTGGGCGGCCCGCGCCGGCCTCGGCTTCGTCGGCAAGAACGGGCTGCTCATCGTGCCGGGGCAGGGGTCCTTCGTGCTCCTCGGCGAGGTGGTGACCAGCCTGCGCCTCGAGCCCGACGAGCCGCTCGCCGGCCGCTGCGGCAGCTGCGTGCGCTGCCTCGAAGCGTGCCCCACCGACGCCTTCGTCCGCCCCTTCGTCCTCGATGCGCGCCGCTGCATCGCCTACCTGACCATCGAGCACCGCGGCTCGTCCCCCGACGAGCTGCGCGAGCGCATCGGCGAGCACGCCTTCGGCTGCGACGACTGTCAGACGGTCTGCCCCTTCAACGCGTCGTCCCGCCCGCGCGATCCCGCGACCACCCGCGTCTTCGCCCCGCACGAGCGCTGGCAGCAGATGGATCTGGTCGACTTCCTCGGCGTGGTGGACGCCGACTGGGGCACGGTCGGGGAGGGGACGCCGCTCCACCGCGCCACCCGCGCCGGCATGGCGCGCAACGCGGCGGTCGTCCTCGGCAACCGGCGCGACGAGTCGGCGCGTCCGGCGCTGGAGCGCGCGCGCGAGACGGATCCGTCCCCCGAGGTCCGCGACGCCGCCGGCTGGGCGCTCGCACGTCTCGCTCGGCGCTAGCCGCGGAGAGCCGCTTACTTCGTCTTTGCCGTCTTTGCCGTCTTCGCCGGTCGCTTCGTGACCACGAGCTTCTTCGCCGCCGGCCTCTTGGCGCCGGCCTTCTTCGCAACCTTCGCCCCGGTCTTCACCGCCGGCGCGTCGCGCGGCGGTCGCGGCGGCTTGCGGCCGACCTTCTCCGCGTGGAACGCGTTCGGGCACAGCTCGCTCACCCCGCAGCCGGCGCAGTTCGGCTTCTCGGCGAAGCAGATCCGCCGCCCGTGGAAGATGAGCGTGTGGCTCGTCATGTCCCACTCCTTCTCGGGGAGCTTCTTGGCCAGATCGAGCTCGATGTCCCCCGGCTCGGTGAACCGGGTCCACCCGAGCCGCTGGGAGACCCGCTGCACGTGCGTGTCGACCACCACGCCCTCGGGCTTGCCCCACATGACCCCGAGCACCACGTTGGCCGTCTTGCGCCCCACGCCGGGCAGCTTCACCAGCTCGGGCAGCGTCCGCGGCACCTCGCCCCCGTGGTGCTCCACCAGCATCCCGGCGAGCGCCACGAGGTTCTTCGACTTCTGCCGGTACATCCCGATGCGGTTGATCAGCCCCTCGAGATCGAGCGGGCTCGCCTTGGCGAGCGCGCGCGCGTCCGGGTACGCCGCGAAGAGCGCCGGCGTCACCTTGTTCACCGCGACGTCGGTGGTCTGCGCGCTCATCACCGTCGCGCACAGCAGCTCGAACGCGTTCTTGTGATCGAGCTCGCAGTGCGCGTCCGGATGGAGCGCGCGCAGGCGGTGGTAAACCGCCTGCACCTCGTCCGCCTTCAGCAGCTTCTTCGGCATCGGATCCCGGGTCGAGCGCTCAGTTCAGCAGCCCGCCGTCGCCGTCTCCGTTGACGCCGTTGGTGTCGGGCGTGCCGCCCTCGCCGTCAGCTCCAGCCGCGCCGCTGCTCGGCTCGCCGCCTT
>JAMFST010000876.1 GCA_026225435.1 Labilithrix luteola | reverse complement strand
GGCATGTGCGGCCTCATCAAGCGCGCCACCTTGCCGGCGGTGGATCTCGGCTTCGCCTTCCTGCCGGCAGGGCGCGGTCAGGGGCTGGCGCGCGAGGCCGCGCAGGCCACGCTGGAGCACGCGCGTGCCAAGCTCGGTCTGCCCGAGGTGCTCGCCATCACGGATCCCGCCAACGAGCGCTCCATCCGCCTGCTGGAGTCACTCGGTTTCACGCTCCAGCGGCGCGCTCAGCTCGATCCGGCCGACATCGAGCTGAGCATCTTTCAGCTGACGCTGTGAGCCTCACTCGGCCAAGCTTGGGACGCAGCGTGCCGAGCACGCGCAGGATCTCCGTCGCCAGCGCCGCGAACGTGTCCGGCGACGGCAGCGCAGGACAGTCGAAGCGGGCGAGCGGAAACGGCGAGGCGATCGCCACCTCGATGCGGCGGGCCTTCTTGCGAACCGTGACCTTCGGCATCGCGTCGAGGAGTGCGTGATGGCGGGCGATGTCCTTGCGACGCTTCTTCGTAGGCGAACGAAAGTGCACGTCGACCACCAGCTCGTCGAACGCATCCCCGAAGCGCTGCGACGCGAGCTCGGCATGCAGCAACGCCCCTGCGGCCTTGGTCACGGCCGTGTCGCCGGGGTAGACCCCGAATCGAGTCGCTTCGAGCGTGAACGCGAAGGGCCCCATCGGTCTTCGAGCTATGAGTCTAGCTGACGCTGCGAGATCGCCGCGCGCCGCTGCCGCGCCTGGCGCGCCCCGTAGAACAGGTAGATCACCAGGCCGACGGCGAGCCAGATCCAGAAGCGGCGCCACGTCGCCGGCGGGAGGCCGGCTGCCAGCCAGGTGCAGAAGCCGATCCCGAGCGGCCCGCACAGCCACACCGCGGGCACCTTGAACTTGCGCTGCGCGTTTGGCTGCTTGACCCGCAGCACGAGCACGCCGACGCAGACGAGCACGAAGGCGAAGAGCGTCCCGATGTTGGTCAGCTCGACGATCTCGTCGATGTTCATGAAGCCGGCGGGGACGACGACCACCAGACCGGTGAAGAGCGTGGCGTTCACCGGCGTGTGGAAGCGCGGGCTCACCTGGCCGAACCACTTCGGCAAGAGGCCGTCGCGGCTCATCACCATGAAGATGCGCGGCTGGGCGAGCTGGTACACGAGCAGCGCGGCGGCGATGGCGATGACCGCGCCGATGCTCACCGCCGCGGCGACGCCGTTCATCCCGATGGCGGTGAAGGCGTGGGCGATGGGATCGGCGACGCCGGCGTAGTCGGTGTACTTGCGCATCCCGGCGATCACCGTGGCGACGGCGATGTACAGGATGGTGCAGATGACCAGGCTACCGAGGATGCCGCGCGGCATGTCGCGCGCCGGGTCCTTGCATTCTTCCGCGGTGGTCGAGACGGCGTCGAAGCCGATGAAGGCGAAGAAGATGATCGCCGCGCCCGCCTGCACCCCCCTCCAGCCGTTGGGCATGAAGGGGTGGAAGTTCGCCATGTCCACGTGGCGCGCGCCGATGATGACGACGCCGACGAGCAGCAGCACCTTGAGGGCCACGAGCACGTTGTTGGCGCGCACCGACTCGCGCACGCCCCACACGCACAGCGCCGTGATGACGATGGTGATGAACATCGCCAGCAGGTTCACCGCGACGGGGAAGCCGAAGGCGATGGGCGTCGTCGCCAGTGTGTCCCAGTGGGCGAAGATGGCGCCGCCGTCGATCTCCCCGGCCTTGGCGCGCGCCAGCTCGGCGAGCTTCTGCCCGAGCGAGATCCCCGGATGGTTCGTGGCGTAGCCTTCGCTCAGCTGGAGCAAGGTGCGCGGATCGGTGGCCAGCCACGGAGGCACGACGATCCCCGCGGCGGCGAGCAGGCCGGTGGCGTAGCTGCCCCACGAGATGGCGACGGCGACGTTGGACACCGCGTACTCGAGCAGGAGGTCCCAGCCGATGATCCAGGCCATCAGCTCCCCGAGCGTCGCGTACGCGTAGGTGTACGCCGAGCCGGAGACCGGGATCATGCTCGCCAGCTCCGCGTAGCAGAGCGCGGTGAAGCCGCAGGCGATGGCGGTGAGGACGAAGCTGACGATGAGCGCCGGCCCCGCGCCCGGACGGGTGTAGCCCACGTTGGAGTCGTACCCGCCGGCCAGGCCGGTGCCGAGCGCCGAGAGGATTCCGGCGCCGATGATCGCGCCGACCCCGAGCAGCATCAGGTCCCAGCTGCCGAGCGCGCGTTTCAGCCCCGTGCCGTGATTTTCCGCCGCCGCGAGATCACTCGCCTGGGTGATCTCGGCGATCGTCTTGACGCGAAAGAGGTCCGCGAGGACTGGAAAACGGGACGCCACCTTCAGCGCACCGCGTTCGCGTTGGCGGTGCGCAAGCGGCTGTGGTGCCGGCCGTACGTGCCGTAGACCACGAAGCCGATCACCAGCCAGACCACGAGACGGATCCAGGTGTCCCGCGGGAGGCCGGACATGACGAACAGGCACGCCGCCGCGCCCAGCGGAGCGACCAGCCAGAAGGCCGGAACGCGGAAGGGGCGCTCGAGATCCGGCGCGGTGTAGCGGAGGATGAAGACGCCCACGCAGACCAGCACGAAGGCCAGCAGGGTGCCGATGGAGACGAGCTCACCGACGAGGCTCATCGGAAGCGCGCCAGCGCAGAAGGCGACGAACACGCCGGTGACCACCGTGGCGATGTGCGGTGTGCCGTGGACCGGGTGCGTCTTGCCGAACCAGGGGAGCAGCCCGTCGCGGCTCATCGCGTAGAACACGCGCGTCTGCCCCATCATCATGACCAGGATGACCGAGGTGAGCCCGCTCAGGGCGCCCAGCTTGACCACCGAGGTGAAGAGGCGCGCGGCGGTCGGCGACCACTGCCGCAGCTCCACGATGCGGTCGATTCCGACGGCGACCGGATCGGGGACGCCGAGCTTGGCGTAGGGGACGACGCCGGTGAGCACCAGCGCCATCAGGATGTACAGGAAGGTGCAGATGACCAGCGACGAGAGGATGCCGATGGGCAGATCGCGCTTGGGGTTCTTGCACTCCTGCGCCGTGGTCGAGACGGCGTCGAAGCCGATGTACGCGAAGAAGACGACGCCCGCGCCGGTGAGCACGCCGTTCCAGCCGAAGCTCTGGAACACCTCGCCGGCGCGCATGCTCGGGCCGGGCGGGGGGACGAGCGAGGCGAGGCCGGTGGCGGCGGGGTTGCCGACCCAGTTGGCCTTGTCGACCACCGCCCAGCCGAGAATGATGAAGGCGACGACGATGGTGATCTTCACCGCGACGATGATGTTGTTCACCACCGCCGACTCGCGCATGCCGCGGTAGAGGATGGCGGAGACGACGACGGCGATGACCGAAGCGGGCAGGTTCCACAGCCCGTGCACGTGGCTCCCGTCGGCGAGCGTCAGCTGCTCGCCCCAGGGGCTCTGCGTGAGGCGGAGCATCCCGTCACTGATCGGGATGCCGACCGTCTTGAGGAAGGAGACGAAGTAGCCGCTCCAGGAGACCGCCACGGTCACCGCGCCGAAGGCGTACTCGAGAATGAGGTCCCAGCCGATGATCCAGGCGACCAGCTCGCCCAGCGTCGCGTAGGCGTAGGCGTAGGCGGAGCCGGCGACCGGGATCATCGCCGCCATCTCGGCATAGCAGAGGCCGGAAAGGGCGCAGAGGATGCCGCCGAGGACGAAGCTGTAAACGATCCCCGGTCCGGCGTAGTAAGCGGCCGCAGTGCCGGTGAGCGAGAAGATGCCTGCGCCGATGATGGCGCCGATCCCCAGCGCGGTGAGGTTCAGCGGGCCGAGCGTGCGCTTCAGCGCCCCCGCGTGACCGGGCTCTCCTGCCAGCGGATCGTTCGCCTCCGCCAGGACCTGGGCGATCGGCTTCTTCTTGAAGAGCTCCATCGGGTTGCGACCCTACCCGAGGCAGAGCCGGCGAGCGAGATGACAACTCCGAAGGACGTTCGAGCATCCAAAAGCGCGAGGGGAAGTACTTGCCGCAAATTGGCTCGAATCGTTAGCGTGCTCCGGGTGCCGGTCCTTCGCCTCGGTCGCACCGGCTTCGCGATAGCCGCGGGAGCGTCGTGGCTCGTCTCCAACGCGGCGGTCGCCCGCGCAGACGACGGCGCTTCGCCACCCGTGGTTCGAACGTGGGCGGTCTCCCCCACGGCGGCCGCTGCTGCCCCGCCGGCCACCCCGGTGGCGCCAACGCCGCCGGTCGTCTCGATCGTCCCGCCGCATCTCCTCGCCCCGACCTCGATGCCGGCGTCGCCCGCGTCCTCGGCGCCTCCTGCCAAGCCGGCCGATCCCAAGGACCAGGACTCCGACTACGACACCCATCGCCTCGAGCCGGCCGGCTTCCCTCTCATCGGCGGCGACAGCGACATCGGCTTCGAGTTCGGCGCGGTCGGCACCCTCACCGACTTCGGCAACGGCACCCGCCCGTATGTCTGGAACATGGACCTCCTGCTCGCGGCGAGCGTGAAGTCCACCACCGGCAAGTCGCCGCTGACGCAGCAGAACTACCTCTGGGACATCGACATCCCCGGGTTGAACGGCGGCAAGCTGCGAGTGAACCCGGCCGTCTCCTACGAGTCGACGACCAACCAGGCGTACTTCGGCCTGGGCAACGCCTCGACCGCCAACCTCCCCGCCGGCTTCAAGGGGAACGCGGCGCAGTACTTCCAGTACAACGAGCGCGAGGCGCGCATCCGCGAGCTCACGCGCATCGCCTGGAAGCCGCCGTGGGACATCATGGTGGCGACGACCTACCGCTACGACTCGCCGGGCATCTACGGGAACAGCAAGCTCGCCACCGACGCGAACAACCACGTCCTGCACGGCACCAACCCGGGCAGCCTGGCGGTCCTCGGGCTCGGGCTGGTCTACGACACCCGCGACAACGAGTTCTTCCCCCACCGCGGCAGCTACCACCAGATCGGCATGCGCGCGGTGCAGGGGTTCCCGACCAGCGAGAACACCGAGTACGGCGCCTTCGCCGCGATGATCGCCCACTACGTGCCGATCACGAGCACCACGGTCTTCGCCTTCCGCGGCGTGGTCGACGCCGAGTTCGGCCACGTCCCGTTGCTCGACCTGTACACCGGCGGTCCATTCCAGACCTACGAGATGATCGGCGGGTCGGCCGCGGTGCGCGGTGTGCCGGACGGCCGCTACTCCGGGCCGCTCAAGGTGCTCGGCAACGCGGAGCTGCGCTCGCTCTTCATCCGCTTCACCCTGCTGAAGCAGAAGTTCCGCATGGGCGGCAACCTCCTCTTCGACGCCGGCCGCCTCTGGTCGGACTACACCTTCAGCAACCCGAAGGACGGCTCCGGCCTCGGCATCAAGTGGGGCACGGGCGGCGGCATGTACCTGGTCTGGGGCCAGGCCGCGGTCTTCCGCGTCGAGGTCGCCTACTCGCCCGACGCGAAGGCCGAGAACCCGGGCCTACCGCTGGGCATCTACGTCGAAGACGGCGTGATGTTCTGAGCCGAAAGGCTCAGGCAACGCAGCGTCTCAGCTCAGTTGCAGACGGAGCTGTCGGCCGCCTTGTCCAGGCGCGCGACCACTTCGTCGCGAAGGTCGTCAGCGTCGTCCGGGTTGAGCGCGACCACGCGGATGTCGACGCCAGCGGCGACGTCCTGGACCTCGACCGTGCTCTTGGTGCTCAGCGGCTGCGTGCGCGCGGCGCCGGCGGGCGGGGACATCCCCGGCTCGGTCGAGCCTTCGATGGCGTAGTGAGCGCGGTTACGCAGGTCCTCGATGCCGCCCGGGCCGGCCGTCAGGACGACGTCCAGGCCGTTCTCCGTGTCGTTGGTGGCGACGCGAACGCCGTGCGCACCGAAGGGGCAAGCGGTCGACGGGGTGTAACGCGGACAACGCGCCGCCAGGGGGACCGGACCGCGTACGCAAGCGGGGAGCAGGAGCAGAAACGATGCGGCGATTCCGGCAGCGAGCTTGGTCAGGGGGGCGGTCACCCAATGAAGGTAGCTCGCAGATTCGCCACAGACAGGGGCGTTGCGTCCGATTACGAAAGTTTACGGAGTGGATCGGCGTAACTGTCGGACATCAGACAGATCGTCAAGAAGTCCGGCAGGGTACATTTGCCGGTGCGCAACGCTCTTCGCAATGGACGAGTCAGCTGCGCCCACATCTACGCAGGTCAGTAACCTTTGCGCGCGACCACCACGTCATCCAGCTCCACCTCGCGACGCGACGCGGTGACGAGGGCTGTCGAGCTCTCCGGGCGCACCTGGAGGATGCGGATCTCGCCGACGACCTCCTCGGGGTACCGCGAGTCGCTGTACTTCGGCACGTGCTCGGTCGCGGCGGGGGACGGGTCCTCGACCGCGATGCGCAGCGAGGCCGAGGCCGCGGGCAGGCTCTGGTGATAGGCGTCGCCACGACGGACGATGAAGAGCCGGTTGCCGGCCACGAGACCGGCCTTCGAGCCCTGGTCGATGAAGACGATCTGATCCGCACCCCAGAAGTCGTGCGGGTGAACGCTGGCGATGATGTGCGCCTGCGCTTCGTTCTCGTTGCGCACCGGGCTGATGACCTCGAACTTGCGCTGCACCGGGCCGACCTCGGCGCCGCGCTCGATCGGATCGAGCGACTCGATGACGCGGGCGCGAGCCATGCGCTCCTTGGGGTTCCAGTCGTCGATGCGCAGCGTCCCCTGGATCTGGATGACGTCGCCGTTGCCGGCCTGGCGCACCTTGCGGAACACGGTCAGCTCGTCGCCGATGTTCACGTTGTGCTTGCTGCTGATGTGGACGTACGTCTCGTCGTAGTCGGAGAGGAACAGCTTGTCCTCGCGCGAGCCGTTGATCGTGCCCCACTCGTAGTTTTCGAGGTCACCGCTGTCGATGAAGCCGGTGTCGCGGAGGAAGACGGAGTCGGGGCCGAAGGTGCGGGCGCGCGTCACCAGGCCACCGGGGCCGGCGCTCTGCGGCGTGGTGCCGGCCGCGAGCTGCGCGCCGGGGTACAGGCGGATCTGCTCGCCGGGGAAGATCCAGTGCGGGTTCTCGATCTCCGGGTTGTACGACCAGAGGCGCGGCCACTGGTACGGGTTCTTGAAGTAGGCGTCGCAGATGTCCCAGAGCGTGTCGCCCCGGCGGACGGTGTGCACGCGGGTGTCCGTGCCGATGCGGGTGCCGTGGTTCCAGCTGTCGCCGCTGCTGCCGCCGCCGCCGCGGCCGCCCATGAAGATGGGGCCGTTGTTGCCGCCGAACGCGGTGCCGCCGGCGTTGCCCTTGGGGCCGAGGTCGAAGCCGTCCTCCTTGTCGCCGGTGACCGGGCGCGAGCTCGATTCGGTGGCGTTGCCACCGCCGATCGGCGCGTTCGGGTCGGTTGGAGGGGCCACGAAGCCGCCGCCGTACAGTGGCGCGTTGGCCGTGGGCGCCGCGCTGCTGGTGACGCCTGTGGCGCCGCTGACACCGGCGCTGCCGGAGCTGCCGCTGCCGCCGGGGTTCGCCTGGGCGAACGCGTTCGTCGAAGCCGCACAGAGGAGCGGGACGAAGGCGCTGGCGACGAGTTGGTACCGCTTGCTGACGTGCCGCATGCGCCTCACCGAGTTTCTCCTGCGCCGGCCGGGGTGGCCGGGGCTGCTGTCACCGCTGTCGCGGGGATTTTGTGCGTCGCTTCCGCGTGGGGGAACTCGCGCGACAGGCGGGAGAAGCTCTCCTGCGCGTCGGCCGTGCGACCGAGCTTCTGCTGCGCCATCCCGAGCTTGAGGAGCGCGTCGGGCGCCTTGTTGCCGTCGGGGAAGCGGGCGAGCACGCCCGAGAGCTCGTCGGCCGCGCGGCCGAAGTCCCCTTGCGCGTAGTAACACTCGCCCCGCCAGTACATGGCGTTGTCCGCCCGCGGATGGTCGGGCCAGTGGACGAGGAAGGCGGTGAAGGCGTCGAGCGCCCCCGGGTAGTCCTTCTTGTTCACCTTCGCGAGGGCGGCGTCGTAGGCGCGGCGTGCCTCGGGGTCGTTGGCGCTGCCGCTGGTCTCGTGGCTCGCCTTGCCGCGTCGTCCACCGCTGCCGCTGGCGGCGATGACCGGGCGCGGTCCGCTGTCGCCGTCGTCGCCGTTGTCGGCGCCTGCCGCCATCCCGGCCGGCGCGTGGCTCGGGCCGTCGATGGTGTCGCCGTCGTCGCTGGCCAGCCCCGGTCCGAGGCGAATGACGCGCAGATTGCCGGGTACGTCGTCGCCGACGGCGGTGCCCCCGTGCGCGCCGCCGCTGACTCCGCGGCTGATCTCGAGGGTGGAGATCCGCTCGGCGAGCCGGTCGTTCTCCGTCCGCATCTGGGAGATCTGCGACTTCATGTCCTCGAGCTCCTTCTCCCGCGCGCTGCCCCCCGAGGCGCACCCGGAGACGACCCCGAGGCAACCAGCGGCAACGGCCAGCGTGACCAGCGCAGGAAAACGGCCCAAACGACCCATGACGGGGAGCGTAGGCACCTCGAGAAGGCGGGGCCAACTTCGAGCGCTCTTTACGCGCCGTGAAACCTCGTGCAAGGCTCCGCCCCGGTGGCTCCCGTCCGGCGAAAGGTCGATCTGAGGAAGACTCTCTTCCTCTTGCCGAACATGATCACGCTCTCGTCGATCTTCTGCGGGTTCGACGCGATCCGTCTGGCGGGTCGCGCCGGGGCGGCGGAGGACGACTTTTACCGGGCGGCGCTGCTGCTCGTGTTCGCGCTGTTCTTCGACATGCTCGACGGCCGCGTGGCCCGCATGACCAAGACGCAGAGCGCCTTCGGCCTGCAGATCGACTCGCTCGCCGACGTGGTCTCGTTCGGCGTGGCGCCGGGGATCCTCGTCTACAACTGGTCGCTCCACCAGCTCGACAACCTCGGCCTGTTCCTCTCGTTCCTCTTCGCCGGCGCCGGCGCGGTGCGCCTCGCCCGCTTCAACGTCCTGTCGATGGGGGAGAGCGGCAAGCCGACCAAGCCGGGGAAGTACATCGTCGGGCTGCCCGTCCCGGGTGCCGCCGGCATCCTCATCTCGCTCATCGTCGCCAACCGCGCCGCCGCCGGGCCGCTGGGTGAGGAGAAGTACGTCTACGGGATGGCCGCGCTGACGGTCTTCCTCGCCTTCCTCATGGTGTCCACCATCCGCTTCCGCTCCTTCAAGGATCTGAAGCTGAACGCACGCTCGGTGGCGCTGGTGTTCTTCGCCATCGGGTCGAGCGCGGTGGTCTCGCTCCGTTACAAGCCGGCCTTCGTCCTCATCTGGCTGCTCGGCTTCTACGTGGTCATCGGCCTGGTGGAGACCATCCTCAGCCTGCCGCAGCAGCGTCGTGAGCGCCGCGCCGCCCGTCGAACCAGCATTCCTCCGCCGAGCAGCCTGCCCAAGCCGCAGCCGCCGGTGACGAAGAATCCGTAGAAGGCTCCCGCTAGAAGCCGAAGCCCGCCGAGACGCCGATCTCCTCGGCGGCGGCGCTGGCCCGGGTCGCGCTCGTCGCGCGGAGCTCGTCGGCTTCGAGGACGCGACCATCGAGGCAGAAGGAGAGCGGGTCGATGGCGACGCAGGCGCGGGCGCGGGCGGAGAGCGCCTGGTCGTGGAAGCCGTGCGTGGGGGTGGTCCAGCCGAGGTCGATCTGGCCGAAGGCGAGCCCCTGGCGGACCGAGAGGCGCGCGCCGTAGGCCAGGCCGCCGTCGGTGCGGCGATCGTCGCCGTCGATGCGGGCGCGGCCAGTGATCACCGGGCCGACGTAGGCGCCGGCGTCGATCACGTCGGGGCTGCGGAGCACCTGGGCGCCGATCTCCAGCTCGGGGACGATGAGGCGCGAGTCGTACCAGCGGTCGTTCCCGGCGAAGCGGCCGTCGCCGCCGAGGCGGACCAGGATGCCGGTGCCGCTGTTGCGCCGCGCGCTCCCTTCGCCGACCGGGTGCCCCAGGTCGAAGCGGTAGCCGCCCATGAGCGTGCCGCCGAGCCCCCCTTCGAGCCCCGCGCCGCCGCCGCCGAGCGTGGCGTCGAGCCCCACGTGGCCGACCAGGTGCCCCCAGCGGAGGAAGGCGTCGGCCACCATGCTGTACATCGCGTCGAGGCCGTTGCGCTCGGAGCCGGCACCGCCGGTATGCGAGAAGGCGCCGCGGGCGCCGGCGAGCGCCTGGTAGGCGACGTCCATCGGCGGGAGCGGCTCGTCGGCCGGGAGCGAGGCGGGGACGGGGAGGGGATCCGCGGCGGCCGGTGCCTCGGGTGAGCTCGCGAAGGCGCGCACGGGCACCAGCAGCAGCTGCAGCACGGCGACTCCGACGACGTTGCGCGCGACCCGACCCACGACCCGACCCTATACTCCGGTCACCGGCCCTTCATGCTCGAGGATCTCTTCCAGCTGCGTGAACGCGCGCGCGCCGCCCTGCGGGCCGGCGATCTCGACGCAGCGACCACCGCGTTGATGACCGCGGCGCAGCAGACCCACGTGCCCGAGGCCGACTACCACACCATCCTGCGCCCGCTGGCCGACGTGCTGCGCCGGCGCAACGACGCCCGCGGGGCGCTGTCGGTGCAGTGGTATCTCGCCTGGGCCGAGGACGGCTGGACGCCGACGAAGGATCTCCTGCCGCTGGTGCCGCCGGTCGATCGCGCGCGAACGCTGGCGGCGATGGGGGACATGGCCGCCGCCGCGCGGGAGATGGAGGACGCCGGGCTCGTCGCCGCCGCCGCCATCTACCGGGAGAAGGCCGAGGACTGGCGCGGCGCGCGCGCGCTGTGGGCTCGCCTGTCGCAGAGCTCCTTCGCGCGTGGCGCCACCGGCACTGTCAGCGAGACCAGCTCCGCGGGGGCGGGCGCGTACCAGGCGGCGCTCGTGCAGTTCAACCTGGCCCGCTGCGCGAAGCAGTGCGGCGATCCGCGGCAAGCGCGCGAGGCGATCGTCGCGGCGGTGCGCCTGCTGGAGGAGGCGGCCGATCACTTCGAGTCGATGGGCCAGCGCGAGCGCGCCTTCGATTGCTTCCAGGTGCTGGCGCAGATCGGGCGCGAGGCGAACATGTTCGAGGACGTCCTCGAGGGGTTCGTCAACTGCATCCGCATCCTGCGCGAGGATCACCTGAAGTACTTCGCGCTGCAGTACTTCGAGGACGCGCTCACCGCGGCGACCGAGCGGGGCGAGCTGTCGGCGGCGGCGACGCTGGCGCGTGAGGCGGGGGAGTATGCCCGCTCGCTGGGGATGGTCGCTGCCGGTCTGCACTACACGCTGTTGCAGGCGGAGCTGTGGCGCAAGGTGGCCGAGCAGCACGCCAAGCGCGGCGCGCCGCCGGAGATCGCCGAGACCGCGGTGCTCGCCGCGGTGCTCGCCTTCGGCGAGGTCGGCCAGTTCGCCAGGGTCGGAAGATTGTACAGCGAGCTGTCCAACATGGACCTCGAGCCGACGCGCAAGAACCACTACGCGCGCGCCGCGGCTCGCTACGTCGGCGTGCCCGACGAGCCGATCGACGCGGCGCCGCTGCCGACGCACCTGCGGCAGGACAATCACTTCCCCGACGTCTGGCACATCGACGTGCTCGAGTGGGAGCAGCATGGCAGCGCGGTGGAAGCCTGCGCCGACGTGCTCCTCGACAAGCGCTGGCCGGACCTCATTCGCCGCAAGGCGCTCCTCGCTCGGCTGACCGCCTTCCACGCCGAGTCGCCCGCCGGCCGCAGCGCGCAAGGTGCACCGACCCGCGCCCGCCTGGCCGAGCAGCTCTCCGACCTGCAGTTGTACGCCGTGCTCTCGCCGCTCGAGTCGCTCTTCGACGTGCCCGAGCGGACCACCCGCGTGGCGGTGCTGGCGGCCATGCAGAAGCTGTTCTTCAAGCGCAGCTTCGTCACCGTGCGCGCCGGCCTGCGCGACGCCGACCCGGCGGTGGTGGCGCAGGCGGCCAAGGCGGTGGAGTCGCTCTACTTCCAGCACGCCTTCGACCCCCTGGTGCGCATCGTGCGCGAGGCGCCGCAGCCCGAGGTGCGAGCGAGCGCGCTGCGGGCGATGGCGCGCGTCGACACCATCGAGGCGGCCGAGTTCCTTTACGGAGTCCTCGAGCACGGCGCCCCGGCGGAGCGCACCGCGGCCGTCGAGGGGTTGAAGCGGGCACGCGGGATCCGCTTCGTCGAGCTGGCGAAGGCGCAGATGCCGCTGGCCCCGGTGGAGATGCAGGCGGCGCTGCGCGAGGTTCTCCGAGAGCGCAGCGTCGCGGCGTAGCGCGGGGCGACGTGGATCTCGTTCGGACGCCGT
>JAMFST010000875.1 GCA_026225435.1 Labilithrix luteola | reverse complement strand
GAGGTCGTCGGGGACGAACAGGTCCCAGTCCTCGGGCAGCTCGCCGATCCCCTCGGTCCAGAACTGGATGGCGTCGTCACCGCGGGCGATGAAGCCGTTGCCGTCCTCGTCCGGGGTGAGACCGAGCGCGCGCAGCTTCGCGGCGGCGTCCTGCTGCGAGACGATGTCGCAGCGGATGCAGCGGGCGCGTTGCGGGCGGTTGTCGTGCTTGTCCCGCGGCTCGGGCGCCTTGACGATGACCGGCGGCGTCATCCCGTCGGCGCGGACGTCGATCTCGGTGTCCTCGTAGGCGGCGCGGAGCGAGACGTGCGCCTCGACCAGCGAGCCGCCGGCGCGCATACGGAAGGTGGGGACGAGGTCGACGACCTCGGCGACCTGGGAGAGATCGGGCAGCTCGGCGCCGACCTCGAGCGCCACCTTCGGCAACCCCTGGGCGATGAGCGCCGGGAGCCGCTCGATCGGCTCGTGGATGAACGGAGCGCGCACCAGGCGGTGAATGGCGGCCGAGGAGACGCGACGATCGAGGGGACGAGCGACCCCCTCCTGCGGATCGAGGAACCAGCCGGGCGAGCCCTCGAACCAGGCGCCGTGCGCGGTGGTGAACTTGCGCGGATCGCCGCTGCGCTGGAAGGACGACTTCACCAGCACCTGGGCGCCGTCGGGCGACAGCTCGAGGTCGAAGCGCGGACGCAGCGGCTCGTCGCCGAAGCGCAGCTCCATCATCTGCGGCTCGACGATGACGCGGCGCCCCTTGAGGAACGGGAGGAGATCGGCGGCGTCCTCGCCGCGCACCTCGATGCCGTTGCGCCGCGGCCCGTCGTTCTCGAAGCGGGCCAGCAGGCGCAGCGCGCCGCGATCCGGCGTCGGCGTCTCGGCCTGGGCCGCGAGCAGCGCGCTGGGCGAGATGGGCGTGCGCGTGTCCGGGTTGAAGAGGCTCACCACCAGCGCGCCGCCACGGACCTGCAAGCGGTACTCGATGGTCTTGGGGAGCGGCGGCATCGGCTCGGGGAGCCAGGCGTCGATGCCGGTGGAGACGACGCCGTTTCCGCGCGCCTGACCGCCGACCGCGTACCCCGCGACCGCTCCGCTGGCGCCGTTGCTTGCGCCGCCGCCGCCGTTGCCGCGGCGCTCCGCGAGCTTCATGGCGGCCCGCGCAGCCCGTCCGCGCTTGCCGCGGCGCCCGCCTTCGAGGTCCGGCGACGAGGGGGCCGCTCCGAAGCCGTGGCTCGACGACCACCCCATTCCGCCGGGGTTCACCGGTGCCACCGCGCCCCCGTTTTCCGTGCCGCCGGCTCCGTGGCCAGAGTTGCCTGCGTGGCCTGCGCGACGCGATCGGTCTCGTTCCATGACGTCTCCTCGTGACTCCGTATCGGCGCCCCCGCCGCTTGCCGCAGCTCTGGGCGCTCCTGGCGCTCCTGGTCCCCGAGCGCTGTCGCGTAGAGCGATCAGCAGGGCCGCGACATGCTTGCAGTGTCCATTGATCTTGCCGAAGGCCTCGCAGGTGCACTGCGAGCTGAAGCCGCTCGGCGTC
>JAMFST010000874.1 GCA_026225435.1 Labilithrix luteola | reverse complement strand
GTCCGCGCCGCTCTCCAGAGCGGACGCGATCCGCCGAGCGAGGCCCAGCTGGTGCCGCATCGCCGCTGCATACCACGGTGGCGGTTGCTTTGAGGGCGGCCCGCACGGAGCGGCTTTCGTTGGGCCTGAGCCCAACGAAATGGCGCTACCCTCGCCCTCCGTGGCCCTCACCGATCCGAAGAAGCTCGCCCGCCGTCAGCTCGAACGCGACCGTGAAAAGACCGTCGGCGGTCACGTCGGCAAACCGCTCGGCCGCATCCTGCTCGCGCGGAAGATCGCCCGCATGCGCGTCTCGCCGTTCGCGTTCCTGCGCGGGGCGGCGCCGATGTTCTACGAGCTGCTCGAGAGCCGCCCGCAGCTCGCGGCTGGTCCCGGTGGCAAGGGCTGGCTCGCCGGCGACCTGCACCTCGAGAACTTCGGCGCCTACCACCCGGAGCACGTGCACGCGGCGCCAGGGAACAAGCGGAGCAAGAAGGCTGCGGACCACCAGGCGCGCGTGGTCTTCGGGCTCAACGACTTCGACGACGCGGTCCGCGGCCCCTTCCGCCTCGACGTGCTGCGCCTGCTGACGAGCATCGTGCTCGCCGGCCGCGAGCTCGGCTGCGATGGCGTCACCAGCATCCGCCTCTGTCGCGCCTTCCTCGACGGCTACCGGCGCGATCTCGAGGAGGGGCAGAAGAAGGCGCGGACGAAGACCAAGACGAAGGCGAAGAAGGCGTCCACCATCCCGCGACCGGTGCTCGCGCTCGTCGAGCAGGTGGCCACGCGCACGCGCACCGAGCTGCTCGCGGGGCGCACCGAGCTGCATCACGGCGAGCGGCGCTTCGTGCGCGGCGAGCGGTACGTCGATCTTCCGCCGAAGCTGCTGGCCGAGGTGCCCAAGGCGCTCGCCCGCTACGCCGCCGCGCTGCCGAAGGACGAAGGGGTCGCGCCCGAGGAGCTCGAGCTGGTGGACGCGGCGCTGCGCGTCGCCGGCACCGGCAGCCTCGGGAGCCTGCGCATCGCCGCGCTGGTCCGCGGCAAGGGGGGGCCGAACGGTGGCTTCGTCTTCGACCTGAAGGAGCAAGGCGATCCTTCCGCCGAGGCGCTCCTCGGTCACTCGTCGCAGTCGCCGGCGGAGCGGGTGCTCGCCGCGTTTCGCGCGACCGCGTCGCCGCCTCCGCGCCTGCTGGGGACGAGCCGCATCGGTCGGGTGCCGCTCTTCGTGCGGCGCCTCATGCCTCAGGAGGACAAGCTGGATCTCGCGCACATCGCCCCGGCGGATCTCGAGCCGCTGGCCGCCTACCTCGGTCTGCTCGTCGGCGAGGCGCACGGGCGCGGCGCCGGCGCCGACGCGCGCAAGAAGAACGGTCGCATCGAGCCGGTGCGCTGGTCGGCCGCCGACGGCGAGGCCATGGTGGACCGCGCGCTCACCGTCGCCGGCATCCACGAGAGCGTGTACCTCGCGTACTGCAAGATGGTGCTCGACGAGATGGGCGCGCAGTGACCGGCGATCCGAGCGACCGCAGCGCCGAGGCGCGGGCCTACTTCGAAGCGGTCGCCGGCCGCTACGAGCGCGAGTACGCCCTGCCGTCGAGCGAGTCGCGGCCGCGGCTGGCGGTGATCCTGAAGGAGCTCGCGCCGGCGTCCCGCGTGCTCGATCTCGGCGTGGGCACCGGCCGCGAGCTCTCTGCGCTGCTCGACGCCGGGCACCAGCCCACCGGTCTGGACATCTCTCCGTCGATGCTGGCCCGCTGCGCCGCGCGCGCCCGGCCGGTACCGCTGGTGGAGGCGGATCTGTACGCGGCGCTCCCCTTCCCCGGCGAGAGCTTCGACGCGGTGCTCGCCCTGCACGGGACGCTGGCGCACCCACCGAGCGACCTCGCGCTGGGGAAGCTGGCGAAGGAGATCGAGCGCGTGCTCCGACCGGGCGGAGTGCTCGTCGTCGAGGTGCCCACCACGCGCTGGCTGGCGGCGATGAGCGACCGTCCGAGCGCGGCCTTCATCGCGCACGACGAGTCGCACGGCCGTCACGTGGACGCGGTCACCGGCGCCGGCATCGAGGTCGAGCTCCTCTCCAGCGACGGCTGGCGCGCTCTCTTCCCCCGCGCCACCAGCGTGCGCATCGACGACCTCGGCGGCGGAGAGATCCGCCTCGTCGCGCGTCGCTGAGCGCATCGGCGCGTCAGCTCGTCACATGTGCGCCACGACGACGATGATCAGGCTGGAAGTCCAGCCCGGCGATCAACGCGCTGGCCTGATTCAGACTTCGAACTCTGCCTTCTCGAGGATCTCCGTGACCCGCCACAGGAACGAGTTCGCGGCGACGCCGTCGACCACGCGGTGGTCGTAGCTGAGCGCCATGTACATCACCGGGTGGATGGCCATCGCGTCCTCGCCCGTGGCCGACTCGACGACGACCACGCGCTTGGCGATCTCGCCCATGCGCAGGATGCCGACGTTGGGCTGGTTGATGATGGCGCCGCCGAAGAGGTTCCCCTTCAGACCCGGGTTGGTGATGCTGAAGGTCGCGCCCGACAGGTCGTCGGCGGTGATCTTGCCGGTGCGCGCGCGCTTGGCCAGCTCGTCGATCCCGCGGGTGATGCCGCGCACGCCCAGCTCGTCGGCGCGGCGAATGACCGGGACCACCAGGCCGTCCGGCGAGTCGACGGCGACGCCGAGGTTCACGTCACCGAAGATGACGTACGAGTCGTCGAGCACGCGGGCGTTGAGCGACAGGTTCTCGCGCAGGGCCTTGGCCGCGGCCACCGCCACGAAGGCGAGCATCGTCAGCGCGTGCCCTTCCTTCTTGTAGCGATCCTTGTGCGCGTCGCGCAGCTTGGACGCGTTGAAGAGGTCCACCTCGGCCACCGTCACGACGTGCGGCGAGGAGAACTTCGAGTAGGTCATGTGGTCGGCCGTGATGCGGCGGCGACGCGAGAACGGAATGACCTTGTCCCCGTCCTTCGGGCGGTACGCGGGGACCTTGAAGGCGCCGTAGCCGACCCCCGGGATCGGCGGGACGAAGCCGCCGGCGCCGTTGATGATCGAGGCGAGGTCGCTGGCGCGCGCGCCGGGCGCCTTGGCAGCTGCCGGAGCCGCGGCCGGAGCGGCAGCCGCTACCGCCGGCTTGGGCGCGTCGACCGGGAGCTTCACGCCAGCGGCGGAGGCGCGCAGCACGTCGTCCGGGAGGATGCGACCATGCTCCCCCGAGCCGCTCACGCCGGACAGGTCGACCGAGTGCTCGAGCGCCGCCTTGCGGGCGGTCGGGGTGGCGAGGTTACCGCCGGTGGCGCCCTTCGAAGGGGAGCTGGCCACGGTCGCGGGACCGGCGGCAGAAGGAGCCGCCTTGGCCGCGGCAGCCTCCGCGGAAGCGATAGCCGGAGCCGGAACGGCCGCGCCGGCCGCCGACTCGTCGAGCTCGCAGAGGACGGTGCCGACGGACACCACGTCACCCTCGGCGGCGAGCAGCTTGCCGACGCGCCCACCCGCCGGTGCGGGCAGCTCGCTGTCGGCCTTGTCCGTCGCGATCTCGACGAGCGGCTGATCCTTCGTGACAACGTCGCCTTCGCGCACGAGCCACTTGCTGACCGTCCCCTCGGACACGCTCTCGCCAAGCTGCGGCATCGTCACCTGGATCGCCATGGCGCGAGTCTATAGCGTCGGGCAGGCCGCCTCGGCAATCGTCAGTCGCCGCTGCGAACGAAGGAAGCGACGAAGTAGCCATCGGTCCCGTGCAGATCGGGCAAGAGCCGCAGAGTCGTCATGTCCGGGCCGGAGACCAGGGCAGCGACCGCGGGAGCGGAGAAAGGGGCCGGTCGGAGGCCGGGATCCCGGCGCAAGAGCTCGCCGATGACCTCTTCCGCTTCGGCCTCGAGGACGCTGCAGACGGCGTAGACGAAGCGACCACCCGCCCTCACGTGGGAGGCGGCCGTCGTCGCGATGTCGGCCTGGAGACGGGCCAGCTCGGCCACGTCCTCGGCGGTGCGGCGCAGGAGCACGTCGGGGCGGCGGCGAAGGGTGCCGCTCCCGGAGCAAGGGGCGTCGACGAGGACCGCGTCGTAGGTCCCCTCGACCTCGCCGCTTCCGCGTGACCAGTCGACGCCGAGCGAGCGGCGCGGCGCGAGATCGAGCCGCCCGAGCTCGCGACGAAGGTGCGTCAGCTTGGACGGATGGACATCGCAGACGTCGACCGCCCCGGTGCCGCCCTTGCCGCCGACCGCACGCGCCAGGATAGCGCTCTTGCCGCCGCGCCCGGCGCAGGCGTCGAGGACCGTCTCGCCCGGCTGCGCGCCGAGGGCCAGGGCCACCAGCTGCGAGCCCTCCTCCTGCAGCGAGAAGCGCGCCTCGGCGTAGCCCGGCAGGCGATGCGGATCGCCCGCGTTGCGCAGCAGCAGCGCCAGCGGAGACACCTTGCCGACGGTGACCAGCGCTTCCGGGGCGGCCTCCGCGAGCTGCGCGCGGATCTCGTCGCGCATCTCCGGATACTCGACGCGCAGGCCGATGGGCGGCCCGTGCTCGTCCGAGGCGACCCCGGTGAGCAGGTGCTCGGCGTGCACCTCGCCGACGCTCGCCACCAGCGCGCGCCGCAGCCACTCCGGCGCCGAACGGAGCACCGCCTGATGCAGCCGGCCGCGCTTGTCCCCCTCGCCGCTGCTCTGTGCCGCCGCGGCGCTGGCCAGCTTGCGCAGGACGGCGTTGGCGAACGAAGCCCCCTTCTCGCCTCCGACCGAGCGCACTGCGTCCACCGCCTCGTTGACCGCGGCGAAGGCGGGCACGCGGTCGAGGAAGAACAGCTGGTAGGCCGCGATGCGCAGCTGCACGCGGATGCGCGGGGTGACATCGGCGAGGGTCCCGCGACGGAGGACCTGGGCGATGGCCTCGTCGAGCACCGGCATGGTGCGCAGCACGCCGTAGACGATCTCCGTCGCCAGGGCGCGGTGCCGCGGATCGAGCTGCGCCGCTCGATCCAGCTCCGCGTCGAGCGCCGCAGCCGCGTAGGCCGCGTCGGCCTCGATACGCAGGAGCACCGCCGACGCCACGCCGCGAGCGCTGGCCGGCGCGCGCGGCGTCACCGCTCGTCGCCTGATCTCGGTGCTCATTGGAGGTCGACGCGCACGGTGGTCGGCGGAGGGAAGGCGCTGCTGTTCACGTTCCACGGCTGCATGAGCACCACCGCCTTGCCGCAGACCGGCAAGGAGAGCGACGAGCTGTCGGCCACGGTGAGGCCCGGGCAATAGTCCGCGCCGTTCGACTCGGGCGAAGAGAGCCCGTCGTAGCCGCTCAGCCCTTCGGCGATCGAGCCGGTGCAGGCGAGCGCGTCGCCGATGTTCGTGGGGACGGTGCTGCGCTGGTAGAACGTGAGGAAGGCGTCCTCCTCCGAGGAGCAGACCGCCCACGCTTCGAGCGAGTGTGTGGCGGCGGTGGCGTTCTGCACGACCCAGCCCTTGTACGGCTGGAAACCGGTGCCCGGCTCGCTCGGGCACACGCCGTTGCCGGTGGTGGTGATCGACGTCAACGTCGGCTGGGCGGACCAGTCGACCGAGACGGTCTCCGAGGTGCCGACGGCGGCGAGGATGATGTCGACGCCGGTGGGGTCGCAGCCGACCACGAAGGTGAGCGGCGCGCTCAAGCCACCGGAGCCGCCGTTGTCGACGGTGAGCTGGTGGGTGCCGACCGTGGTCAGCATGGCCGCCGGCACCGTCGCGGTGAGCGAGCCCGAGCTCCCGAAGGTGGTGGCGAGCGCGGTGCCATCGATGCGGGCGACCGAGGTGGCGAGAAAGCCGGTGCCGGCGAAGGTCACCGGCGTCGCCCCGGCGCCGACGAAGACGCTGCTCGGGCTCACCGAGACGAGGTCGGGCGCGACCGCCCCCACCGGCACGCTGAAGGGGGACGACGCTCCACCGCCCGGCGAAGGCGTGGTGATCACCACCTGGAGCGAGTGGACGGTCGCCAGCAAGGACGTCGGCACCACCACGCTCATCGTCGCGGTGTCGACGTAGGTGGCGGGCTCGCTCTGCCCGTCGACGGCGATGGTCGCCGTCGGCAGGAAGCCGTCGCCGTGCAGCGTGAGCGTGGTGTTGCTCGCGCCGAGCGGGAGCTCCGCCGGGGTCGCCGAGGTGATGGTCGGCGCGCCGTAGTCGACGGTGAAGACCACCGGCGCGCCCGGGGTCTCGCCCGTGCTCGGCCCGAGCACGCTGACCGGGAACACGCCGGCCGTGACGAGCTCCTTGGCCGGCAGCACCGCCGACAGGTGCGTGGCGTCGACGGCCATGGTGACGAGCGTGTCGCCGTTGAAGGTGACGCTGCTCCCCGTCTCGATGGCGGCGGCGAAGAGCG
>JAMFST010000873.1 GCA_026225435.1 Labilithrix luteola | reverse complement strand
TGTGCGCCTGACGAACGCCGTCTTGCCGGCGCTGCGCGAGTCGAAGGCGGGCGCCATCGTGAACATCTCGTCGAACGTCTCGACGATGGCAGTTCCCCCCTTTGCCCATTACTGCGCAGCGAAGGCAGCCCTCGACAGCTATTCGCGCGCGCTCGCCGTCGAGCTCGGACCCATCGGCATCCGCGTGAGCGTCGTCTCCCCGGGCCCGGTGGTGACACCCGGCGGCGAGGAGACGCGCAAGACGTTCGCCGAGGCGATGGGCGCCCCCGGCGACGTCTTCGCGCAGTCCGTTCCGCTCGGCCGCTACGGGAGCGTGGACGACGTGGCGGAGGTCGTCGCGCTGCTCGCGTCCGACCGCGGCAGCTGGCTGACCGGCGGGAACATCCGCGTCGACGGCGGAATGGCCGCGCGCTGAGCGTGCGGAGGTTTGCGCTTGCGCGGTGGCGACCCGCTCCCTTAAAGCGTCGCGGATGAGATTTCTCGCGCTCGTCGCTGCGCTCGCCTTGAGTGGTTGTTCGCTGACCGTCAACGCGTTGCACCCGCGTCCGAGCGTGTCGGTCTCGGGCGACGTGGGGAAGTTCGCCATCGACGCTTCGGCGGTTCCGGATGATTACGAGCCGGGGCGGCTGGTGCACATCCACCAGTTCCGTCAGACGCTGGCGAACGGTCTGCACGCGGCGGTCGGCGATCGCTTCGTCAGCGGCGCGGACCCCACCGCCGCGCGTCTCGTCTTCACCGAGATCTCGATGGAGTTCTCCAACATCGGTGACGTGGGCGTGTTCCTCCTGATCCGCTTCCACGCCAAGTGGCTGGGTGCGGACGGGAAGCTGCTCTCCGAGGTCGGTGGCACCGCCCAGCCGACGAACCCGACGGAGACGGGCGAGCGTCACGTCGAGGACGCCGTCGAGAACATGTACACGCAGATCATCCAGGGGCTCGACAACGCCATGCACCCGGACGCGAAGCGCTGACGGAACCGCCATGGGGGACGCAGACAGCAGGAGCGCGCTCGACCGGCACTGGGCCGCGTCCGAGGCGGGTGACTACGAGGCCGAGCACGACATCTACGCCGAGGATGCCGTGCTCGAGTATCCGCAGTCGGGCGAGCGATTCCGGGGGCGACAGAACATCCAGAAGGGGCGCGCCGGTCACCCGGCCGAGCGGCATTTCATCATCAAGCGAATCCACGGCGTGGGTGATCTGTGGATCACCGAGTACGTGATCACCTACGACGGCAAGCCGACGTACACCGTCAGCCTCATGGAGCTCCGCGACGGCAAGGTGCAGCGGGAGACGCAGTACTTCGGAGATCCGTTCGACCCGCCGGCGTGGCGGGCGGGTCTGGTGGAGAAGACCGAGTAGGCGTGCCGCTCAGGTCAGGCTCATTCCTCCGTCGACCCCGAAGATCTGCCCGGTGATCCACGTCACCGACGGATCGCTCAGCTGCACGATCCAGCGGCCCACCTCCTCGGTGCTGGCCATGCGCCCGAGCGGCACCTGGCCGACCATGGCGGCCGTGATGGCCTCCTTCTCGGCCGGTGAACCGCCCATCGCGGCGAAGCCCGGCGTCTTGGTCGGACCCGGGGCGATGGTGTTCACGCGGATGCCCAGCGGCGCGAGCTCGAGGGCCCACGAGCGGGTGAGCGACTCGATGGCGGCCTTGGTCGCGCCGTAGATCGATCCGTTCGGCACCGGCTTGTGCCCGGCGGCACTCCCGATGTTGAGGATGCTCCCCTTGCTCTCCCTGAGGGCCGGGAGGGCCGCCTGGGTGACGAAGATGGTGCCGTAGACGTTGGCCTCGAACTGACCGCGGATCATCGCCTCGCCGGATTGATCGAGCGGCGCGAAGGTGAACGTGGCCGCGTTGTTCACCAGCACGTCGAGCCGGCCGTGAGTGCGGACGACCCCTTCGACCGCGTCCTTGACCGCCGCCGCGTTGGTGACGTCGACCAGCACCCACTTCACCTTGGGGTGACGCGCGCGCGACGCCTCGAGCGCCTCCTTGCGTCGCGCGGTGCCGATGACGGTGGCCCCCGCCTCGGCGAAGAGGGCCGCGGCGGTCTCGCCGATTCCCGAGTTGGCGCCAGTGACGAGGACGACCTTTCCTGCGAACGAATTGCTCATGCGCGCCACTATGCGAGCGGGTCGGGGGGCGCGGTAGTCGTGGCCACGGAAGAACACTCTTGCGACGAGCGTACGAATCGAGACAGCGTTCGGTGGATGGACCTCCTGAACAAGATGGCGACCTACGTGCGCGTCATCGACAGCGGCAGCTTCGCGGCGGCGGCCAAGCAGCTGCGTGTCTCGTCGGCCGCGGTGAGCCGGCAGATCGCCGCTCTCGAGGTCGAGCTGCGCGCGCCGCTCCTCACCCGCTCGACGCGCCGCATGGCCATCACCGCCGAGGGCCGCCGCTACTACGAGCGCTGCGTACGCATCCTGCGAGAGGTGGACGACGCGCAGCAGGTCGGTCGCGCGGATGACCTCGGGGGTCTGTTGCGGATGACCGCGCCGGTCACCTTCGGCCTGGCCTGCGTCGCGCCGCAGATGGGGACCTTGATGCAGAAGTATCCCGGGCTGGTGGTCGAGCTGCTGCTCGAAGATCGGCTGGCGGATCTCACGCCGGAGGGCTTCGACATCGCCATTCGCGTCGGCAGCTCGCCGCCGGCGAGCACCGAGCTGGTGGCGACCAAGCTCGTCACCTACCGCCGCGTGCTCGTCGCCTCCCCGCAGTACCTGAAGCGCCGCGGTGAGCCGAAGAGGCCGGAGGCGCTGGTCCGTCACGACACGCTGATGCACTTCATGGGGCAGACGGACACGTGGACCCTCCAGCGCACGCGCGAGGAGGCCGAGGTCCGCGTGCGACCGCGCGTCGCCTTTCGCTGCAATGCCCTGCACGCGCTCCGCGAGCTGGCGATCGAGGGCGCCGGCATCGCCCTCTTGCCCGAGTGGTTCGTGGCCGACCCGGTCGCCGCGGGGAAGCTGCGGCTGGTGTTGCCGGCGTGGCATCAGTCGGAGGTGGCGGCCAACGCCATCCACCGTCGCGACCAGCGTGGCGCCGTCCGGGTGAAGGCGGTGATCGACCACATGCGACGCGGCCTACTGGCGACGATGGGCGCGCACTGACACGTCACGTTCCCGCTGCGTCCGTCGGCCGGATCGGGCGTGCGGCGGATGAGCCCGTCCCGCTCCATGCGCGTGAGCATCTGTGCCATGGGCGGCTGCTGGGTGCGGGCGAAGAGGGCGAGGTCGCGCTGGGTATCGGCGCGCTTCGTCTGCCCCGTCGGCTTCGTCGAGGGGGCGGATGGATCGACCATGGTCGAGGTCCGCCAGTCGGTGACGGATCTCGAGGGCAGGCCGCTGCAGGGGCAGACGCACGGCCTGCACGACAAGACGGTGCTTCACGTCTTCCACCTGCACGACGGCAAGGTGGCGCGCTTCGACGTGCGCGACGAGCCCTGAGCGAACCGTTGGTGAGTCCTAGCGCGCGTGTCCGAGCACCACGGACCCGCGCACGACGGAGCCGAGCTCGCGCATCGCCTCGCGCACGTGAGCTCTCATCCCGCGCCGCTTGGGATCGTCGATCCACCGCTCGAAGCCGACCGTGAACGCCGCCAGGCCGGTCTCTGCGGCGAGCTTCGCGGCGGGACCGGCAACGCCGCGCGAGCGGAGCGCCGTCGAGATGGCGGAGGCGAGCGACGCGTGCTTGCCGAGCTCCCGCTCGCGCAGCTCGCCGTACGCCTGGATCACCAGGTGGCGCTGGCGCGCGTAGTCGGCGTGCACGGGATCCTCGTCGTTGAGCTTCGCGATCGGGGTGAGAGCGGTGGCCACCACCTCGAGCGCGGGCGTCCCCTCGGCGGCGGTCATGATGCCCTCCACGACGAGCGCCTCGACCTCGTCGGTGCCGAAGAAGAGCACCTCGCGCTTGTCGGCAAAGTGGCGGAAGAAGGTGCGCGGCGTGAGGCCCGCGTGCGCGGCGATCTCGGCCACGGTGACCTTGTCGTAGCCGGGCTCGCGATAGAGCTCCATCGCAGCTTGTCGGAGCCGTCCAACGGCATCGGGTTCCCAGCGGGCCATGGCGATCTCACGCTACCTGATTGCACTGAGTGACATCAGATGGTACGTCCATGTCACTGAGTGACATCGGTCGCAACCTCGTCGCAGCAGGGAGAATCCTCATGAACGTCTTCGTCACCGGCGGCACCGGCACCATTGGCTCCGCGGTCATCGCCGAGCTGCTCGCCAACGGCCATTGCGTCCTCGCCCTCGCCCGCTCGGACAGCTCGGAGCAGGCGCTCAAGAGCGCGGGGGCCGACGTGCTGCGCGGGGGGCTGGCGGATCTCGACGTCCTGCGCGCCGGCGCCAGGCAGTCGGGCGGCGTGATCAACCTGGCGTTCGGTCGCGACTACAGCGCCCCCGGCGCGCTCGCCGCCTCCATCGCCGAGGAGACTGCCGCCATCAACACGCTGGCCGACGTGCTCCGCGGGAGCGAGCGCCCGCTCGTCGTCGTCTCGGGCACGCCCTGGGTGCCCGGCCGCGCGTCGACCGAGTCGGATCCGCTGCCGACCGAGGGGCCGGTCGGAGGTCGAGGCCGAACCGTGACCACGCTGCTGGCGCAGGCGCCGGCGCTGCGCGCGCTCGCGGTTCGCCTGCCACGCACCGTCCACAACGAGGGAAAGGGGGGATTCGCCGGACTGCTCACCGATATCGCGCGCAAGAGCAAGGTGGCGGGATATCCGGGCGATGGAGCGCAGCGCTGGCCGGCGGTTCACGCGCGCGACGCCGCGGTGCTCTTCCGCTTGGTCCTCGAGTCGGCACCGGCCGGTACGGCGTGGCACGCCGTCGACGACGAAGGGGACGCCGTGCGCGACATCGCGGCCGTCGTCGGCCGGCGGCTCGGTCTGCCCGTCGAGCCGATCCCGCAGGAGAGCTTCGGCCCCTTCGGCCCCATCTTCGCGATGGACCAGCCGGCGTCGAGCGCGCACACGCGCGTCGCCCTCGGGTGGAAGCCGACGCACCCGAGCCTCCTGGCGGACCTCGAGAACGTTCAGCCGTGAGTGTCGTCTGGCGCTGTGCGTCAGGTGATTGCGACACCGCGCTCGAGCGTCGCCCGTAGACTCCCGAGGTCATGACCGACTCCGATCGTCTTTACCGCAAGGTCGGCTGGCGACTCATGCCGTTGCTCATCCTCTGCTATTTCGCGGCCTATCTCGATCGGGTCAACATCGGCTTCGCCAAGCTGCAGATGCAGAGCGCGCTCGGCTTCAGCGAGTCGGTCTACGGGCTGGGCGCCGGCGTCTTCTTCATCGGCTACTTCCTGCTGGAGGTGCCGAGCAACCTGGCGCTGCACCGCTTCGGTGCGCGCAAGTGGATCGCGCGCATCATGATCAGCTGGGGGGTGCTGTCGGTCGCGATGATGTTCACGCGATCGCCGGCCTCCTTCTACGCGATCCGCTTCTTCCTCGGCGCCGCAGAGGCCGGGTTCTATCCCGGTATCATCCTGTACATGACGTACTGGTACCCGAACGCGCGGCGCGGGCGGGCCACCTCGCTGTTCCTCTCGGCCATCCCCGCCTCGGGCATCCTCGGCGGGCCGGTGTCCGGCGCCATCCTCCGCGGCATGGACGGAGTCAACGGCTGGGCGGGCTGGCAGTGGCTCTTCCTCATCGAGGGGCTCCCCGCGATCGTCCTCGGGGTCGTCGTGTGGATCTGGCTCGACGATCGCGTCGACCAGGCGCACTGGCTGACGGAGAGCGAACGCGAGCACATCGCGCGCGACCTGGCGGCCGAGAGCGTTCCGCACGAGGAAGGGGCGCACCTCCGGGTGCTGCGCGAGCCGTGGCTCTGGTTGCTCGCGCTGGCGGACTTCTGCTTCGTCTCCGGTCTCTACGGCATCAGCTTCTGGCTGCCGAGCCTCATCAAGGCGCTCGGCGTCGCCGATCCGCTGGACGTCGGCCTGATCAGCACCATCCCCTGGTTCTTCGGCGTCGTCGCCATGTACCTCACCGCCCGCAGCGCCGACCGCACCGGCGAGCGCCGCTGGCACACCGTCATCGCCGCGATCGTGGGCGCGATCGGTCTCGTCCTCAGCGTCACCTTCCGCGCGCAGCCGGTCTGGTCGATGTTCGGCCTGACGCTCGGCACGATGGGGATCATGGCCAACGTCGCGGTGTTCTGGTCCATCCCGCCGTCGATCCTGGGGGGCGCCGCAGCGGCGGTCGGGATCGCGCTGATCAACTCGTTCGGGAACCTCTCGGGCTTCACCGCGCCTTACATGATCGGCGTCGTCAAGGACGTGACCCACTCGACGGACGCCGCCATCTACGTGCTGGCTGCGCTGCTGGTGGTCGGTATCGTCATCGTGCTCACGCTCAAGGTGCTCGAGACGCCTCAAGGCACGCGCGTGGCGCCCATCTTGCGCAAGTCGTCGACGCCGTAACGAAGCGCGGCGATGCGCTCGAGCCCGAAGCCCGCGCAGAGCGCCGTCGTCTGCCCCGGCTCGCCGCCGATGGCGCGGACGACCCAGTCGGCGTATCCACCCCACGCCAGGAGCTCGGTCCACTCTCCGCCGTGCCGCACGTCGAGGCTCCAGGCGCGGGCGCACATGGGATAGTCGGTGGGCGTCACGCGCAGCTCCGAGCGCGGCAAGGCGCGTTCGACCGACTCGAGGATGCGTCCGGAGAAGGCCCACGTGTCGATGCTGTTCCGGTCATCCATCGCGAACACCTCGAGCTGGTGAAACGCCTCCAGGTGCGTCGCGCTCTCGCGCTCACGGCGATACGCCTTGCCCGCTGCCGACATCCGCAGCCCGGTCCCTTCCCAGCGGACGCTCATGAGCAGCGGGAGCGACAGGTCGTAGCGCAACACCCGCTCTCCCGCGATGCGCTGCAAGCTCGCGCGATCGATGTACACGGCGTCGCCGCCGAGGCGCCGCTCCGCCTCGGCGAGATCGATCTCCTCGGGCAATTCGATCTCGGAGAAGCCGGTGAATGCGCCGCGCAGCGCCGCGAGGGTGAGCCCCACCGGATTCTCCGGCAGGTCGACCAGGCGTGGCCTCGCCAGCAAGAGGGCGATGCTGTCCGGAAGGTCCTTCGGAATCTCGGTGCCGCGCAGGGCGCTCTTCTCGTCCATCTCGACTTCCTTTCGCAACTTGTCCCGCACACGCTGGAGCCGCTTTCGCATCACCGCGGGGTCGACGCCGGCGGCCTGGGCGAGGCGGTCGGCCGTCATTCCTCCGTGGTAGAAGCTCTCGGCGAGATGGCGCTCGTCTCGCGAGAGCGTGAGGAGCGCGCGCGCCACGAGACGCTGCTGTTCCTCGCTCCAGGTTTGCTCCTCGGCGTCGAGCACGGGCGGATGAACGTCGGCGTCGAGCGGCACCCACACCGCGCGCGATCGGCGCCGGTGGTTGAGCGCGGTGGCGACCACGATCCGTCGCAACCAGCCGGCGAAGGCGCGCGGCTCGGCCAGATCGCTCAAGCGGCGAAAGGCGAGGAGATACGCCTCCTGCACGACGTCGCGCGCGTCAGCTTCGTTGCCGAGGATCCGCCACGCGACGGCGTAGGCCATCTCCTGCGTCGCTTCGACCAGCGAGCGCAGCGCCGGCGCATCGCCCTCGCGTGCCGCCCGTACGGCGTCGATCAGGTCAAGACTGGCGGGCATTCGCTCGGTGCTCCTGATTCAAGGACACGCGAGCGACAGGAGCGTGACCGACTTTCGCCGCGCTCGACCGGGTTGCTTCGGCTACGTCGAGATCCTGGTGAACACGAGGTTGAACGCGCCCAGCGTGATGGCAAGTGTTGGTGCGATTGGCCACGTCCCCCAGCCGAGGCGTCCGTTGACGATGGTGCCCGATACGCTCCCCACGTCGACCAGCCAGAGGCCGCCGTCGCGGACTTCGACGATGGCGTGACGGCGACTGATCATCTCGTCGACGACGACCAGATCGTTGGTCTCCGCGCTGCCGATCATCAGGGGAAATTGATCGAAGGTGAGCGTGGTTGGCTCGTCTCCGCTCACGCCTTTGCGGCTCAGGGTCACATCAACGCGCGTCGTCGCCATCGTTCTCGTTCCTCGGGGGGCACCTTAACCGAAGCGGGGTCGAGGGTGACGTACATTCGTGCAAGGCGAGCCGCCGGGCCGATGGTGAGGTGCTACCCTGCGCCGCGATGAAGCTCCTCGCGACGCTCCGCCCTCCGACTCGCGACGAATGGTCCCGCGCGTACCGGGAACGCATCCCGCCGCCTCCCGCTGCGCTCGCGAGCCTGCTCGAGCCCGCGGACGATGCGATCGCCGTGGAGATCACTCCGGAGGAGATTCGCGTGCTCGCCCGGGCCGACGATGATCAAATGGACGCGGCGAACGCGGCGGCCGTTCGTGCTCTCCAGGTCTTGCAGGTCGCCACCGGCTGGTACGTCTTCGGCCCGCTCGAAGACGGCTTTCAGCCCACGAACGACTGCCCGGCTTGCAGCATCGAGCGCTTCGCCTGGCAGAAGGACGAGCCCTGTCCCGCCTGCGGAGAAGCGATGCGGGACGAGCCTGTCGCCGAAGCGAAGAAGCCCGAGACGAAGGAGTCGGTCGCCGAGGCGCTGGTGGACACCCTGCTCGAGAACGAATGGCTCGAGCTGGTCTCGATGAGCTCGCGCAAGGCGCTCGTCCGCGACATCGCCGAGTTCCTTCATCAGCATCCTCGTTGTCGTGAGCCCGTGGATCCCGCCGCTGCGTCGGGTGACCCGGCCAGGTCGGACGTGCGTGCGCCGAAGGTCGCGCGTCGAGACGACGCACCGGCTCCTCCCGTCCGCACGGTCCCGCTGTCGTCGCTGGCTCCCGCGGCGCGCGCCGCGGCCATCGCCGAAGCCGCCGCCAGCACTCGCGCCGCCGTCGCCGCACGTGCTGCCCGCAGCGCTTTGCTCGCCACGGCGCGCGTAGGATCTCCCGGATTCGACCTTCTCGATCGCCTCACCGACCTTCCGTACGTCGCCGAGGTCTACGCGGACGAGGACGAGCTCGCGGCCTTGCTCCGGGGGAGCTGACAGTCTGTCATCCACGAGCCCACCGCACGACCCCGGTTTCGCCAACCTGTCCACGCGAACCGCACCGGCGCGGTCGTTTCCTTCGTTGACGCTGATGGCACAGCTCTCGCTCTGCAAACGCGCGCGAGGTTGCAACCATGGGTGTCGATCGGATCCTGCGAAAAGGCTTCTGGGCAATCCTGCTCGTGTTCGTCGTGGCGGCGGCATTTCTCGACGCGCAGGCCGTCGGTCACCTGGTGGGCATCGTGCTGGCACCCGAGCCCACGCAGCTTGCTCTGGCCTCGCTGGCCAGCCAGCAGGAGCCCGCCCGCGCCGCTGCGTCGCACGAGACCAGCGCCAGGGCGCTCCTGTCGCGCAATCCCTTCGACTCGCAGACGGGGCCGCTCGACGCGGAGCGGCTCGAGGGGACCAACCTGGTCCGCGCGCCGGTGGACCTCGGCGATCCGATGAACGCGCCGGTGTGCGACGGCGTGAAGGTGCTCATCATCACCGAGGCGGAGAACCCCGACTGGTCGTTCGCCGCCTTCGGCGATGGTTCGGACGGGGCCGAGAGGACGATCCTGCGCCGCCGCAACGGAGACGTCGGCGACAAGACGATCGAGTTCGTCGGCCGCGACCGCGTGTGGCTGAAGACGGCGAACGCGCGCTGCCAGGCGAAGCTGTTCAACCCCGCCGAGCCGGTGAAGCCCGCCGCCAAGGCCGTGGCCGCGTCGACGCTCGACCCCGTCATCGCCCGGGGGATCAAGAAGACGGGGCCGAACGAGTACGACCTCGATCGCGCCGTCGTCGACAAGATCATCGACAACCAGGGGGAGCTGGTGCGCGCGGTGCGCATCGTCCCCGAGCAGGAGAACGGCCGTACGGTCGGCATCCGCATGTTCGGAGTGAAGGAGGGGAGCCTGCTCGGCATCCTGGGCCTCCAGAACGGAGATCGCCTGCAGCAGATCAACGGCTTCGACATGTCGAGCCCGGAGAAGATGCTCGAGGCCTACGCCCGCCTTCGCGGAGCCGAGCACCTCACGCTGCAGGTGAATCGCCGCGGCACGAACCAGAACCTCGACTACACCATCAAGTGACGCGGAGCCGTTCTCCAATGGTGTAATCAGCCGAGGTGCGCATGCCCGAAGCGACGTCGGTGGCGTTTGTCGGCTATCGCCGCGTGCGCCGCTTTGCGTCTCTCGACGGCCTGCGCTGCCTCGCCGTGCTGCCCGTGATCTGGCACCACAGCACCCCGGCGCCGCCCGCGGGTGTTCTCGGTCGCGGTCCGCTCGGGGTCGACCTCTTCTTCGTCATCAGCGGCTTTCTCATCACCGCGCTGCTCCTGCGCGAGCGGCGCGAGCACGGGTCGGTCGCCATCGGCCGCTTCTACGCGCGGCGCGCGTTGCGCATCTTCCCGGCGTACTACCTGGTGCTCGGCCTGTACCTCGCGCGCGCGCTCCTCTTCATGGCGCCCAGCCCGACGCGCGACCACTTCCTCCACAACGTGTCCTACTGGGCGACGTACACGGCAAACTGGTTCGTGGACTTCTCCGTCCTCTATCCGGTCGTCTTCGCCTTCGGCTGGTCGCTGGCCGTCGAGGAGCAGTTCTATACCGCCTGGCCCTGGTTCACCCGCGGTCCGCGCTGGTTGCTGCCGGTGGCCGCGCTCGCGCTCCTGGCCCTCGACCAGAGCGTGGAACGAGGCCTCGTGGGGGCGGGCTGGTCTCCGCTCGCGCAGCGCATCGCCGCCAGCATCGCCACGCCGATCTGCCTCGGCGCTCTCGTCGCGTGCCTGCTCGACGTGAGCAAGGGATTCGGTCCAGCGAACGCCGTTCTTGGGCGACGCCTCGCCGCACCGGCGGCGGCCGCGCTCCTCGTCTTCCTGCTGGCCGACCTGAGCGCGCCGCTCCTCGCGATCGAAGCGGCGATGGCGCTGCTGGTCGCGGCTTGCTGCATCCGGCCCGACCACGGGCTCGCGTGGCTCGTCGATGCGCGACCGGTGCGCTGGATGGGCGCGCTCAGCTACGGCCTGTACCTCGTGCACGTCGCCGCCATCACCGCGGTGAAGCGCGTCGTCCCCGGCCACGCCTCCGACGCGCCCTTCGTCTTCGCGGTCGGGCTGGTGCTGGCGATTCCGCTCGCCTGGGCGCTGCACAAGGCCGTCGAGGTCCCGCTCCTCGGCCTGCGCGCGCGCTTGCGAGGCGGCGACGGCGGCCACGGAGCGTCGTGATCAGTCCTCGGCCGTGCTGGATGCGGCAGCCCGAAGACGTTCGATCCCGAGCAGCACCCGCTCCACCGGCGCGGCCGTGAAGCAGAGCCGCGCGTAGCTGGCGAAGCTCGGTCCGAAGGCGGCGCCCGGCGTGAGGAAGACGCCGCGCTCGATGGCCTGGCCGAGGAGGTCCTCGGTGGTGCGGCCGGCGAGGACGGGAGCGAGGTTCAAGAAGAGATACGTCGCCCCCTCGGCCGGGCGCGCCTCGATCCCCGATCCGTCGAGCGCATTGGTCGCCGCATCGCGCGCCTCGGCGTACCGCGCGCAGGCCTCCTTGCCCCAGGTCTTGCCGTGCAGCAGCGCCGCGCGCGCGGCCTCCTGGGAGAGGAGCGGCACGTTGAAGGCGCTGTGGGTCGAGATGCGGCGCATCGCCAGGACCACGTCCTCGGGAGCGAACACGTAGCCGACGCGTGCGCCGGCGAGAGCGTGGCTCTTGGAGAACGAGCCGACGACCACGGTGCGCGCGGTGAAGCCGGGGAAGCTCGCGATCGAGAGGTGCTCACGGCCATCGAAGACGAAGCCGCGGTACACCTCGTCGGCGAAGACCCAGAGGTCCCGCGCCTCGGCGATCTCCGCGATCGCTTCGAGCTCGTCGCGACGGAGCACGCTGCCGTCGGGGTTGTTCGGCGAGACGAAGTAGATGGCGCGCGTGCGCGGCGTGATGGCTGCGGCGAGGCGGGCGGCGAGACCGCGCGCATCCGGGACCCCCTGCGGCCGCGTGACCACCTCGACCGACGTTGCGCCGCACGCGCCGAAGATGCCGGGAGCGAGCGGCCAGTACGGCGCCAGCGTGACGACCTCGTCGCCGTTGTCGAGCAGCGCGCGCGCCGCGCAGAAGAGGGCATGGGTGCCGCCGACGCCGACGTGCACGTGCCTGCCGCCTTCGCAGTCGGCCCACCCGATGTCGCGCCCCTCGGCCGCCAGCGCCTCCTTCAGCGCCGGCTCGCCCGCCGTCGGGCCGTAGCGGTAGAGCGAGGCCTCGTTCGCCGGATCGCGCTCGGCGAGCACGGTCGTGAGCTTCGCTCTCTCCGGCGGCGGCAGGTACGTGTCGCCGATGTGCAGCGGAACCAGGTCTCCGCCACCGCGCAGGTACGCGGCCACGCGCCCTTCGAGGACCGAGAAGACGCCGGGACGGATGCGCGCGGCAGCGGGGGAGAGGGCGGGCATGGCGGCGTCTTAGTCGATCAGCTGACGCGGCGCACCACGGAGGCGTTCACGGCGTCTCCGGCCCCACCGTATCAGTCAACGCGAGAGTTGACAGCATATCCACGCACTGTCAAGATTCGACCAGTGAGCCGAGGAATGACCGAAGACGTGAAGAGCGAGGCCGAGGTGCGCGCCGCCATGCGGGACGCGAACGTCCCGGCGCTGCTGATGACCCTCTACCAGGCCACGGCCGACGAGAAATGGCTCCAGGGGCGCTACCGGCCGACGCGCGGCAAGGGCTTGAACGCGCACGACTCGGGCGGGTTGCCCGCCGACGTCCAGGAGGAGATTCGCGAGGCGAGCGTGCCCGTGCTCATGCGCCTGCAGCGCGGCGAGCCGCCGGCCATCCCGACGCTGACGCCCGCGAAGACCGTGGAGCTGGTGAGCATCTTCCTCGGCGAGAAGATCGATGACCGCTACGGCCCCCTGCTCGCGCAGGAGATCCGGCGGCGCTCGGTGACCGGCGACGATGCGCGCGAGACGGTGCCGGTGAAGGCGCCCGCTGGCTACAAGGTCATCGTCATCGGGCTCGGCATCGCCGGGATCGCCGGCGCGTATTACCTGCGGCAGATGGGGCTCGACTTCACCATCTACGAGCGCCAGACGGCCGCCGGCGGGGTGTGGTTCGAGAGCTCGTATCCCGGCGCCGGCGTCGACACTCCGAGCCACCTCTACTCGTTCTCGTTCTTCGACCGCGAGTGGCGCCGCCACTTCGAGCTGCGCGACGAGCTGCACGAGTACTTCACCGACGCGGTCAACGAGCTGGGCATCAAGCAGCACGTGCAGTTCGAGACCGAGGTGCTCAGCGCCACGCTCGACGAGGCGACGCAGCTGTGGACGGTGCGCATTCGCCGGGCCGACGGCGCGGAGGAGGACCAGAAGGCCAATATCGTCATCAGCGCGGTGGGCTCGCTCAACAAGCCGAAGCTCCCCGATCTCCCCGGCATCGACAGCTTCGCCGGCACCCAGTTCCACTCCTCGCGCTGGCCGAAGGGTCTGGACCTGAAGGGGAAGCGGGTCGCGGTCATCGGCGCCGGCGCGAGCTCGCAGCAGATCTCGCCGCTCATCGCCAAGGACGTGGCGCAGCTGACGATCTTCCAGCGCTCGCCGCAGTGGATCGCCCCCTTCGATCTGTTCCGCAAGGAGATCTCCCCGGAGCAGCGGGCGCTGTTCAGCAGCGTGCGCCTGTATCACGCATGGTACTGGCTCCGGATGTTCTGGCAGTTCGGTGACAAGGTCATCGAGGCGCTGCGTGTCGACCCGGAGTGGGAGCACCCCGAGCGCTCCGTGAATGCCCGCAACGACGGCCACCGCGCCTTCTACACGCGGTACCTCGAGTCGCAGCTCGAAGGCCGGCCGGACCTGCTCGCCAAGTCGCTGCCGGACTATCCGCCGTTCGGCAAGCGGATCCTGATGGACAACGGTTGGTTCGCGATGCTCAAGCGCGACAACGCGGACCTGGTGACCGAGGCCGTCACCGCGGTGAAGCCGACGGGGCCGGTGAGCGCGTCGGGCCAGGAGTATCCGGTCGACGTCATCATCTGGGCGACGGGGTTCAACGCCTCGTACTTCCTCGACTCGCTCGACGTGTACGGCGTCGGCCACACGCACCTGCGCGAGGTGTGGAACGAGGACGACCCAAAGGCCTACCTGGGCGTGTCGATTCCCCACTTTCCCAACTTCTTCATGCTCGGCGGCCCGCACTCGTTCCCCGGTAGCGGGAGCTTCATGTACTTCATGGAAGTGCAGATGCGGTACCTGCGCGACCTCATCTCCGGGATGCTCGAGATGAACGTCACCGCGCTCGATGCGCGCGAGGACGTGACCGAGAAGTACAACGAGATGGTGGACGAGGTGCACGCGCGCACCGTGTGGACGCACCCCGGATTCGGGACGTACTACCGGAACTCCAAGGGGCGAGTCATCTTCGTGATGCCCTTCCTCAACCTGGAATACTGGGAGCTCACCTGTCGTCCCGACTTCGAGAACTACACGTTCCACTACGCGGACGGCACGGTGAAGGCCGGCGCCGCCGCAAGGGCGACGACGCCGTGAGGCTAGGACGTCAACGCCCCGTCCACTTCGCCGGGCGCTTCTCCTGGAACGCCTTGCGGCCCTCCTTCACGTCCTCGGAATTGGCATACGCCTCGATCGGCTCGTACTTGGTGCCGAGCGCGATATCGAGCGGGCCGCCCAGCTTCGACAGGACCGCGTGCTTGGCCGCCTGCTGCGCGAGCGGGGAGGCCGCGGTCAGCTTCTTCGCCCAGCGGTCGGTGGCGGCGGTGAGCTCGGCGTAGGGGACGACCTCGTTCACCAGCCCGTACTTGAAGGCGTCGGCGGCGGGCATGCGGTCGCCCGTGAGGATCAGCCCCAGCGCGATGTGGTGCGGCAGCTGGCGGATGGCGCGATGCATGACGCCCGACTCGCCGATGATGCCGGCCTTGACCTCGGGTAGCCCGAACTGCGTGGTGTCCGCCGCCACGATGATGTCGGCGCACATCGCCAGCTCGAAGCCACCACCGAGCGCGTAGCCCTGGACGGCCGCGATGAGCGGCTTCTTCAGGATACGCAGCGGGCCGCCGATGCCGGTGAGACCACCGCCGAGCGCGAGGCGATCGGGGTGGGCCTCGGTGCCGCCGCTGATGTCGGCGCCGGCGCAGAAGGCGCGCTCACCGGAGGCGCCGAGCACCGCTACCCAGATGTCCGGATCGCCGTCGATGCGGTCCCAGGCGGCGGCCAGCTCGACGTCGAGCGAGTGAGAGATGGAGTTGAGCGCCTTCGGGCGATTGAGCGTGAGCCGCGCAACGTGCTCGCTCACTTCGATGATCAGATCGTCAGACATGCAGGTTCACTTTCGTCGCGACATCAGGGGCGGGGGATCGGGTTCAGCGCGGCGGCCTTGGCGTGGTAGCTCTCCGTGCCGGCGTGTTTCAGCTCGCGGCGCTTGATCTTCCAGCCGTCGGCGGTGCGCACGAAGATGTCGTGGTACTGCCCCATCACGATGCCGTCCGGCCGCTCGCGCGTGTACTTGTGCCACGCGTAGAGCACCGAGCGCACGTCGGCGGTGTTCTCGTCGGTGAAGTCGATCACGACGTTGGACACGTGGTGGCTGGTACCGGCGAAGAACGCGCCGATGCCCGTCTTGCCGTTGGCCAGCGTCTCGAGGTACGCGGCCTTGCCCGTGGCGCCGTGCTCCCCGCCGTAGGACACGTGGAGGTCTTCCACGAAGTTCTTGATCAGGTCCTCGGGGCGGTTGGCGTCGAGATTGAAGGCGTAGTCGAACAGCACGCGCTGGATGTCTGACTCGTCGACGAGACGCTGGACGGTCTTCAGGAGATTGTCGGCAGTGACAGTCATGTTTCTTGGTCCTCGATTTGAGTGGGGATGGTGGAGAGTCAGTTTTTCCGCAGGGCCATCAGCTCGACGACCTCCTTGCGCAAGGCGACCTTGTTGACCTTGGTGGCGGACATCGGCCACGCATTGGAGGTCTTGAAGAACACCGCCCGCGGCACCTTGAAGCTCGCGATCTTGCCCTTGCAGAACTCGATCAGCTCCTCCGCCGTCAGCGTGGCGTCGGGGGCAAGCTCCACGAAGGCGACCGGCACCTCGTCCAGCCGCGGCCGCACACCGAGCGCATGGAGCGCGCGCGCGACCTCGAGGGAGCCAGTCAGCAGCTGCTGGTACGTCAGCCGCTCGCCGGGGAAGGCGATCGCGACCCGGTCGGGGGTCTT
>JAMFST010000872.1 GCA_026225435.1 Labilithrix luteola | reverse complement strand
GTCGTCCGGCATGAGCGTGGCGCTGGTGAGCACGCCGCGGTGGGGGAGGCCGATGCTCCCGTCGAACGCCGGTGTGAGCGGCGAGGGGATGCGCGCGCAGCCGGTCAGCGACGCGAAGGCGGCGAGCGCGAGAAGCGGGAGCAGCGCGGACGCGAGCAGACCGGCGGCGCGCATGTCGCCGTCAGTCGCGGCTGGTGACGAGGAACGCGCCGATGCGCCGCTCGACGGTGCGCAGCATCTCCGCCGAGGCGTACGACTCGGTGAGCCCCAGCTTGCCGTCCTCGCGCTGCACGTAGCCCTGGTCGACGAAGGCGGCGTAGGCGTTGTCGAACAGATCGCGGTTCACCGCCTCGCGTCGGGAGATCTCCCCCGCGAGGTACATCTTCTCGCCGGCCGTCAGGCTCCGCTTGGTGAGATCCTTCACCGCCAGCGGCCCCTTGAGCAGCGAGGTGAGCCCGCGCGCCGCCACCAGGTACCCCTCGAGGTACGGCTTGACGAACTGCGCGTAGATCATGACGTTCTTCTGCGCGTCCTCGGTCTCGGCGAGCGCCAGCCGATCGTCCGGCAGCCGTCGCAGCTCGCCCGCTTCCACCATGTCCTCCACCGTGTCGGCGAAGATCTGCTCGTAGGCCGCGTCCGCGCGGAAGAGGAACTCGTGCTTGAAGAGGCGCGAGAGAGTTCGCACCCGTTCCTCCATGAGCGAGGTGTCCGCCGCGGTGTCGGGGGCGTCGCTGAGCAGCGCGGTCGCCACCAGCGCGCGGGCGACGAAGAAGTGCACCAGCACGTTCTTCGAGTAATCGAGCGAGCGACGCGCGCTCTCCGGCACCGAGTAGATGGCCTCCGGTCCCGGCGCCGAGCGGCTCTTGGGCCCCTCGAGCGCGCCGGCGTGGTGCACCTCCACGTTGCCTGCGCGCACGAACAGATCGATCGCCTCGAGGAGCGCGCCGCGACGGATGGCGCCGGGCTGCTTCGGGTCGACCACCTCGGGCGTGAAGCGCGCCCCGAAGCGGCGCAGCGATCCGGCGAGCCGCTCGCAGGTGCACAGCAGCTCCTCGTGCGACAGCCCGCGGCGATCGTGCGACAGCAGCGCGGTCGCCACCAGCGAGCCCGGGGTCACCGCGGTGACCCGGTTGATGTCGTGCATCACGCGGTAGGCGAGCCGCTGCACCAGCGCGCGCCGCTTGGCCGGGCTGAGCTTCGCCGTGTCCAGCTTGGACAGGTCGCGCAGCGAGTCGACCCCCTGCATCTCCGCCTGGATCTGCTGGAGGGTGAACAGCTCGCCGAACTGCACGTTGAGGCGGCCATACTTGCCGCCCATCACGCCGGCGCTCTTCACCAGGCCGCGCACGTCCTCCTTCGGCTTCTCGCCGCCGGAGATCTCGCGCACGAAGGTCTTCTCCTCCACCACCCGCTCGTAGCCGATGCTGATGGGACAAAAGTACACCTTGCGCCCCTGGACCGCGAGAGCCGCGTCCACCACCAGCGACAGGAGCCCCATCTTGGGCGAGAGCAGCTTGCCTCCGCGCGAGCGACCGCCTTCGAGGAAGAACTCGAGCGAGTAGCCGTCCTTGAGCAGGCGGCGCACGTAGGCGTCGACGACGGCGGCGTAGAGCCTGTCGCCATGGAAGCTGCGGCGAATGTAGAAGGCTCCGGCGCGCCGGAGGAGCGGCCCGAGGGGGAAGAAGTTCAGGTTGTCGCCGGCGGCGATGAGCGGCATCGGCACCTTGCGGCGGAAGAAGATGCGCGCCAGCAGGATGTAGTCGATGTGCGACTTGTGGCTGGGGAGGAAGACGAGCGTGCCGTCCTTGGCCGCCTCGCGCACGCGGGCGATCCCCTCCTCGTCGACCTCCTCGGACGAGTAGATCCGCTCGACCATGGCGTTGACCGCCACGTCCATGGCGGCGACCGCGTTGAGATCGAGCGCCGCTTCCATCTCGCGGAGCATGGCGTGCGCGCGCCAGGTCATCACCCGCCGCTCCTGCTCCCCCTCGCCGGCCATGTCGAAGATGATCTTCTGCAGCTTGGGGCTGCGAATGACCTCCTCGCGCAGGCGGTCGGCCGGCTTCTTCGTCGGGCCGAGGATGGCGTGGCGCTCGCGCTCGAGACGGCGGAGCAAGGTGTAGGTGATGCGGCGGACGAGGCGCTCCTCGTCGTGCGGCCGGAGGTTCTCCGTCTCCTCGCGCGCC
>JAMFST010000099.1 GCA_026225435.1 Labilithrix luteola | reverse complement strand
GCGGCGCATGAGCGCGCCGCCGAAGGTGATGCGCTCGAAGGGGGCGTAGATCGCCGCGACGCGGTCGAAGCTCGCGAGGCGGCTCCCGGCCAGCTCAGCGCACATGGAGCACCAGCGTGACGATCGGCGTGAGGAGCGCGAGGTCGGCGGCGATGCGCAGCGCGACGGGGGAGAGCTGCGCGCGCCGGCGATCGAGGAGCCACAGGACGAGAAAGCTGGCGGCGAGCAGCGGAGCGAGGCGGGCCAGTGTCGGCAGCGAACGCAGCTCGCGCGCGCCCAGCGTGGCGAGGACCGCGGCGATCGCACCGCCCGCCAGCAGGAACGGGGCATGACGCGCGGCCAGGCGGGTCGACGGATCGGCGGTGTGGAGCTGCGTGGGCGCGGTCTCCCAGCGCTCGATGCAGACGCAGTTCATCCACGCGAGGAGCGCGAGCAGCACGACGCCCACGGCCAGCGACGCCGGGAGGAACGGCCCCGCGGATCGCGCCTGTGCGCGATCGACCAGCACGGGGAGCGAGGTGGCGAACGCGAACACCGAGCCGACCACCGCTTCCTTGGGGAGCGCGCGCCGCAGCGCCGCGGAGCGACCGTGGACCACGCCGAAGTAAGCCAGCGAGACGGCCGTGACGAGCGCGTAGCCTCCGACCAGCGTGAGCGGCAGCCGCAGGCAGCAAACGCCGCAGACCGCCGCCGCCGCGCCGAGGCTGCCGAGGAGCCACGGGCGCCGCGATCGCCACAGCTCGCCGTAGAAGCGGTGGCGATCGCGCAGGAGCGTCGGATCGCGACCGAGGCGCGCGTCGAGCACCCGATCGCCCACGTAGGCGACCCACGTGGCCAGCCCGAGGAGGAGCAGCACGAAGGGGGAGAGCGGCACCCCGGCGGCCCACGCGAACGCCAGGCACCACACGATCGCGAGGGTCGGCGCGTCGAGCGACAGCAGGTGCCAGATGCGCAGGAGCGGCATCGGCGACGAGAGTAGTCGCTGCAGCGCGTCGAAGCGCGTCTAAGCTTGAGAACATGTCGGACGGATCGTTCGTCGGTCGCGAGGACGAGCTTGCGAGGCTGGCCGAGCTGCTGGCGCCGGAAGGGGCGCTCGTGAGCCTGGTCGGGCCGCCGGGGGTCGGGACGTCGTGGCTCGGTCGGGAGATCGCCGCACGGTTCACGCGCACCAAGCTGGTCCCGGGAGCGGTGCTGGCGAAGGTGCGCGCGCGGGACGTGGAGTCGCTCGAGCTCCTCGTGGTGGACGACGTCGGGGCGCTGGTGCTCGCCGTGCTCGAGGAGCTGGAGCCGCTGCGCGAGGCCGTGCCGGCGCTGCGGGTGCTCGTCGTCGGCCACGAGGCGCTCGGCGTGGCGGACGAGCAGGTGGTGGAGCTGGATGTGCTGCTCGAACGTGGTTTCGACCCGAGCAGCTCGCGGAACGGGAAGCTCGACGTCGTGTGGGAGTCGCTCATCGACGCCGAGCAGCGCGTCCTGGCCGTCATCGCCACGTTCGCCGCGCCGGCGCGTCTCGAGGAGATCGAGGCGATGATCGACGCGGCGGCGGGCGTCGACCCGCTGGTGGCGCTGGAGACGCTGGTGCGCCGGCACCTCGTGCTCGGCGCGGCGCACCGGCTGACGCTGGCGCCGGTGCTGGCCGGGTATCCCCAGGGACGCATGCGGGGCGATGCCCGCTTC
>JAMFST010000871.1 GCA_026225435.1 Labilithrix luteola | reverse complement strand
TACCTGCGCGCCGGCGCCCCCGGGTTACTCGCGCGACTCGGAGTGGTAGTCGCGCGGTATCATCCTCGCGTCGCCTGCGTACAGCGCCGTCACGCCGACCCAGTTTCCCATCGACGCGAGCCACTACTGGCTCTACTTCGGCTGGGGAGCCGCTGCTTCCGGCTCCGCGATCACCACGCAGGCGTGGAAGTTCACCCGGCACTAGGCGCGGCCCGAGGACATGAAAGAAAGCCTCGACGCTCTCGACGCGAGCGTGCCCAGGACCGGCGACGACGCCCTCGGCGACTGACGGCTCGCTCCTCTCGTCCGGGCAGGTTGCCCCCTTCAGCGTCTCACCCAGGGGGTCATGACCCGGTACGCTGAGGCCTGGTAGCTGAAGAACGCGCTGAAGGACGTTGCGGACGATGCGCAGATTGATGAAGCAGCGCGAGCGGGAGAACGGCGACGCCGGTGCAGCCTTGTTCAAAGGATCAGACGCACGCGCGCGCAGGCGATCGAAGAAGCCGCGGTCGTTCCATCGCTCACGGCGCAGGCGAAGACGACCTCGTAGAAGGCGAGGGAGAGCCCATCGTGACGCTCATCGTGCCGGAGCCGGTCATGGTCATCGTGTTGTTGCCGGCGTTGAACGACGCCGCGCAGGTTTGTCCGGATGCACAAACGAGGGACATCGTCATCGTCGTGACCAATTGTCCACCGGACGCGTTGGTGAGCGCGCCGCCGCTGCTGGTCAACGGTCCGTTCGCGCCGGAGACCAGTCCGTCGGTGGTGACCTTGATGCCGAGGCCGCGCGCGCGTGATTGTGTGAGCGATCCGGTCGAAGCCGACTCGGTGCGCGCCTTCAGATCCGAGACGGGGAGCTCCGTGACGTTTCCGCTCTTCGCGTCGGTCAAGGTCAGCGTCGTGCCGTCGTAGTCGTAGGAGCCCGAGACGGTGCACGAAGAGACATCTGTACATCCGACGGGCAACATCTCGTAGTGCGAGTCGTCGCTGAAGAGGAGCTCTTGGATGGTCCCTTTCGACGACGCGGTGCGCACGTAGTCGCCGACGAACGACATCTTCGACGTGTCCGCGCTCTCGTCGCCGCCGGTCTCGGAGCTGGCGGCGCCGGAGCAGCCGCAAGCGAACGCGGAAGCTGCGAGGAGAGTAAACAGGTGAAGTCGGCTCGTCATGACCGACCTCATTGCGACGCGCGTGCCACCGCCAACATGAGAAGCGCGCCTTCTCATGTGTGAGATTTGGCGATAGCGGCTTTTGCCCTCGAATCCGCGATCACGTTCGCGAATCGGACGAAGGGGTTCTGCAGCGATGGATCATGTTCGCACCGGCTGCACGAATGACACGTGCACCATACATTGCCCAAATCGGTCCGCCCGTCCATCCGCAGCGGACAAGCTCGGGGATTCGTCACGAGCTTCCGGCCGAAGTCGATCTGCATCTGCGCGCCCGGCGCGGTCTCGAAGCGCACGCTCGCCACCGCCTCCGCGACTCGCTCGCGTCGCCGGCCAGCCGTTCCTTTTGTACAGTCTGAAGTCCGACGCCGAAGCCGCGCTCGCGCAGCAACTCGATCAAACCTGCCGCCCCGTACCGACTGGCGACCCCATCATCCCCAAGAGCTCGTTCTACGACCTCGGCCGCCGCCGTGGCACAGATTCTAGAGGACGTCGTGGAGGACGAGAGAGACCTGCCTCGTCTCGCCGTGCGCGCCCAGCAGCTGGAGCTTCACCGCTGCGCCACTCGTCTCGTTCAGACGCGTGTCGAGAGCGCTGGAGTCGAGCGAAGGAACGCTCACGCCGTCGATCGTGAGGAGCACGTCGCCGGGGCGGACGCCGGCGCGCTCGGCCGGACCGGAAGGGTAGACCGTGTCGACGACGAGCTGCGACGCTCGACGCTTCGTCCGGAGGCCGCTCAGCGAGAAGTGATCGGCGTCGACGAAGTGACGGTTCTTCACCAGGATGATCCGCCGCCCGGCGTAGTCGAAGGTGACGTCGAACTGCCGCAGGATGCCGGTGCCGACGTTGCCCGAGACGTAGCGGTTGGCGTCGAATCCGGCGGTCTGCGTCGAGATTCGTGTGAGCGGGTGGCTCACGCGGACGACGGGTCGTCCGTCGGCGCCATCGAGGGCGATCTCGCCGGCGCGGGCCATCAGACCATGCGTCTCCGTGACCGCGGTCCCGCCGTAGGGGATCGTCGCGTGGTAGCGCGTCGCGAAGCCGTACCGGTGAGCGAAGGGGGCGATGAGGAGGAGCGAGCCGTTGTCCCCGGTGTCGACGGCGAAGGTGCCGGCGACGCCGTCGACGGAGCCGGTGACCTCGGGCTGGTTGTCCTGGAAGTGGAAGGGGAGGACGCTCCCCTGCCCGTCGAAGCGGAAGCGCGCGGGGCGAGTGAGCGTCATCGTGCGCGCCTCGAAATCGAGCCGGACGACGTAGCGTTGGAGCAGCTCGAGGCCGATGATGAGGCGCCGCGGGTGCTCCGGATCCCAGGCGAAGCTGACGAAGCCCGGGTGCTGGACGAGCGCGCCGCCGAGCGCCATCGACTCCACGCTTCCGCTGCCGACGGTGATGCTCCCCTCTCCGCCGCCGGTCAGCTTCGAGCCGCCCTGCGCGCGCACGCCGAGCTCGGCGAGCACCACGGGAGGAACGACGAGGCTGCCGCCCGTGTCGAAGAGCGCGTCGGTGACGCGGCGGCCGTCGAGGGTGACGTCGACGAGGACCTGCCCGTTCTCGAAACGGAAGGGGACGACGACGGGCTTGTCGTCGATCGCGCCGGCGGAGGCGGCCACCAACGGCGGGAGCGGCGGGACGGCGAAGCGTTCGTCGGTGGTGGCCGGGTCGAGATCGATCGCGTCGACCGACTCGACGTCGTCGGAGCTGGCGTCGCCGTCACCCGTGCGGATGGCGAACGGGAGCAGGAGCGGCCCGACGCGGCGGTAGTCGGCGAAGCGAGTGATGGCGAGCGCCTCCGCCTGCTGCTCGACGATCCGGTCGACGAGGTGCGTCTGATGGTCGATCCACAAGACGAAGGGGCGTCCGCCCTCGGGCGTGATGCGCACGCGGTCGAAGGCCCGCGCCCCCTCGCGTGCGACGCCCGCGTCGGCGAGCGTCGCGGGGAAATCATCGGGACGCCACCACCCCCGCGCCACGCGGTACCCGTCGTCGACAGCGGCGAGCCGGGCGTCGGCGTCGCCGAGGACGTAGGCGACGCCGTCGCACCCGGTGGTCCACGTCGAGACGCCGTCGAAGCCGCGCGCGACGTCGTTTCCCGGGAGGTGCGCGGCGCGGACGAAGCGACCGGTCGCGACGTCCTCGAAGCGCTCCTGCGTCCCGGCGCGACCGCCTGCCATGAGCCGCGAGCGCATGTGGAGACGCTGGACCGCGCTCCACGCGGCGCCGCCCGTCGCCACGCGCACCTGCTCGAGGACCGTCACCGGATCGGCGGCGCGCGCTGCGGCGGTCCACACCAACGTGGTGGCAGTGACGGCGATGGTTCGGAGGACGGCGATGCGCGAGACGAACGAGGCCATGGCCGCCTTTTTAGGCGACCGGCGGCGACACGTCTTGAACCCACCGAACCTATTGGGACGAGACGCGCGCCGGTCGCACGCGACGCGAACGGCGGTAGTCACGCGGCGTCATGCCGTGAGCGGCGCGAAAGAGACGGCTGAAGTGGCTCTGATCGGCGAAGCCGGCGGCGAGAGCGATCTCCGCGAGCGACGCGTCCGTGTCGGCGACTGCGCGCCGCGCGGCCTCGATGCGCAACGCGCGCACGTACTCCCCGGGAGTGCAGCGAAGGTGGCGGCGGAACATGCGCGTCAGGTGGGCGGGATGGACGCCCACCGCGGCGGCGATCTCACCGACCGTCACCGAGTCGCGAAAGCGGGCGCGGAGGCAGTCGGCCGCGCGACGGAGCCACGGTGGCGGCACGTCACTCGCGGGCCGCCCCTGCCGGCTGCCGGCGACGAGGATCTCCAGGACGAGCCCCTCGACGGCGAGGCTCGACGCGGAGTCCGGGGTGTGGAACTCCCGCGCCAGCCTCCGCGCGAGCCGCTGCACCTCGCCGCCCTCGTGGTGGGCCGGCTCGCCCAGCACGCGCGACACGGAGCGCAGCTCGTCGAGACGCGCCGCCTCGAGCTCCACCGTGAGGAGCGTCGCCACGGTGTCGGCGTGCTTCTCGGAGTGGTGCTCTCCTTCCGGATGAAAGACCACCGTGCCGGCGCGGCAGGTGCGGCGTCGGCTGCCGTACGACTCGTCGTACTCGCCCTCCATCACCAGGCAGAAGCTCGCGAGCTCGTGGTCGTGGCGAGGGATGGCGAGCGACGACTCGTAGGACGTGCGCGAGACGAGCATCCCCCCAAGGGTGCGGCGGGTGGACGTCGCACCGAAGAACTGTCCCGCGAGGCGCGAGAGCGAGGGGCCTCTGCTCGGTCCTGCCATCCCCGTCGTTCTGTCACGCCTCCCCCGGGCTGACCAGATCTAGCCACTTGCTCTAGGACTCGATCACCAGCCGAAAGTCGACCGAGAAGCGAAGACGAGCGCGTCACCGATTTCGAAGTCGAACGTCTTCCAGCGCAAGCCCTTGCCCTCTTCCACCACGACGTCGAGCACCAGACCGCTGGCGCCACTCGTCAGGCAGACAAGCGAACGCGCACGAAAGCAGTTCGATAAGGGGTGACCCGAGGCGTCGTCGATCTGGCCTCGCCAAGCACGCACCGAGCACCAACACGCTGTCCCCCGGCCCGCGGAGCATTCTTCCAATTCCTGGAAGAGTGTATGCGCGCGTCCGTGTCTTCCGAGCGTAGGGAGGCGGGCGTACGCCTGTCGCATGGACAACGCCAATCGAGTCGTCATCGTCACAGGCGCATCGCGCGGCATCGGAGCGGGCTTGGTCGCGGGATACCGCAAGCTCGGATTCCGTGTCGTCGCGACATCGCGATCGATCTCGCCCTCTAACGACGAGAACGTCTTGGCGATCGCCGGCGACATCCGAGACCGCGCGACGGTAGAGAACGTCGTCGCGGCAGCGAAAGAGCGCTTCGGGCGCGTCGACACGCTGGTCAACAACGCCGGCATCTTCATCGCCAAGCCGTTCGTCGAGTACACCCAAGAGGACTTCGAAGCGGTGACCGGGACCAACGTCACTGGGCTCTTTTGCATCACCCAGGTCGTTCTTGCGGAGCTCCTCTCGCAGCAGAGCGGGCACATCGTCAACATCACCGCGTCGCTCGTCGATCAGCCTTTGGCTTCCGTTCCCGCGGGCCTCGCGGCGCTCACCAAGGGGGGTCTGAACGCGCTCACGAGGTCGCTCGCGATCGAGGTCGCGAAACGAGGCGTGCGGATCAACGCCGTCGCGCCCGGCATCATCAAGACGCCGATGCACGCGCCGGCCACGCACGACTTCCTCGCCAAGCTGATGCCCGTTGGACGCATGGGCGACGTGCAAGACATCGTCGACGCGGTTCTCTATCTCGAGTCTGCGTCCTTCGTCACCGGCGAGATCGTCCACGTCGACGGCGGCGCAGCGGTGGGCGTCGGCTGACCGAGAGGGTCGCATTGGCAACTTACGCAGGGACGTTGGTTCAACGATCAGGAGGACGAAATGATTCGCAGGAGCATGACGGAGTGGAGTGGTGAC
>JAMFST010000870.1 GCA_026225435.1 Labilithrix luteola | reverse complement strand
TGGGACCGATGCACCAGCCCTTCACCGTCGCCACGCAGGTCTGGTTGAGCGAGGCGCTCTTCTTGCCAGCACTGGGGTTGAACTGGATGACGAACACCAGCACCATCCCGACGATGAGCACGCCGTAGACGATGGTCGAAAGACCCTTGTTCCTGAAGACGTCGAGCATGGCCGCGGGGGGCGGGACCTACCACGAGGTGCCCGCCGACGCGAACGGCTTATTTGGAGGCGCGCTACTTGGAGCCGCTTCTCATTTCGACGCGGTGCGCTCGATGCCCATGATCGTGCGCGCCGTCGCGATGGCTGCGTCGAGGTCCGCCTCCGGCTTGGCGAAGGTGACCTCGTAGACGACATCCAGCGTGCGTTGCGAGCCGCCTGGGTCGCTCACCGTGTCGGTGTGGGTGCCGACCTCGACGAAGCCGTCGGCGCGAGCGCCGAGCGCCCGGGCACGGTCGAACAGCGCCTCGTCCGGTTCTCCCGGGAAGTCGGCCTGTTGCACCTTCATGACCACACGGACCTCGAGCTCGCCTGCGGCGCGGACGCGGACGCCCGAGTCGAGGATGAGGTTCTCGCGCACTCGTTCCGCGAGGACCACTTCGTCCGGGCGGGTGCGAAAAACCTCGAGGCCAGCGGCCACTATGGCTTTTTTGATCTCTTGGGGAGTCGGCAGGGTCAAGATATGCCTAGGTGGTCAGTCCCCCCCGAATGTGGGCGCCACGTCATGCCTGTGGGACCACCGGGAAGCGTCGATAGTCGCGGAGGAGATCCGTCCAGGTCAAGCGATGCTTTCGCTGATCCGAACACGCTCCGTCAATCGATACGACAATCACCCGCCGGGAATTTCCCCCTGCGCTCGAAGTTGCTAGCGTCTACCCTCAGATTCCGTGACGAAACGTCAGCACCTCACTCCGCCTCTCGGTGTACCGCTGCCCGGCGGCGTCCACGCCATGCGTCGCGGGGGCGCTCGGCGCGACATCAGCGAGCGCGTGTACCTGAAGAACGAAGCGGGGGAATCGCACGAGGGCTGGGCGCTCAACGTGAGCCGCGGCGGCGTCCGCGCCATCTGCGAGGAGCGCATCACCCTCGGCGCCGACTTCGACGTCACCATCGGTGAAGAAGCGGGGCTCACGCGCCGCGGGCGCATCGTCTGGGTCCAGGAGGAGCCGGACGGCGTCATCATCGGCATCGAGTTCCTCGGCGCCTCGCAGACCTTCAAGTCCGCGCCACCGGCCGCCCCCGAAGGGGCCGAGGTACATAGCCCGAGCGCAGAAGAAAAGACGCAAGAGCCTCTCGCGGAAGCCAAGAAGGACGGCTAGCTTGCGCCGCCATCATGGCAGGCGTGAAGAGCATCCTCCCCAATTGCGGACTTTACCGGACCTCGAAGGCGCTCCCCGAGCACGAGAGCGAGGTCCCGGCAGGGGTCCTGGTCTATTTCCACAATCACTCCGAGTCGGGTCTCCCGGTCGTGATCGTGCCCGAGCACAACATCCTGAACCGCTGGCACTTCCATGGCGCCGGCATCCCGTTCCGTGGCCTGTCCTGGGCCGATAGCCTGGTTAAGCTGCCGGGCGAGGGCTTCTACTCCCTGCGCAAGGGGCTCGATTTCGAGGGCGGCACCTGGCCGAAGGGCACGCTCGTGCAGCTCGGCTACAACAAGGAAGGCACGCCGATCCTCTTCATCGGCCAGCAGCGCGCGCAGATGGCGGAGAACGATCTGTTCTTCTCCGACCGCGGCGTCGGCATCACCCGCGAGCAGCTCGCGGTCCTCGAGCCCCTGAGCGTCTTCATCGAGCCGGCCGCCCAGGGCGCGCACACCACGGGCACTCACTGAACCGCCTCGCGCTCTGCGCGGATCACTCCGCGCAGAGCGGCATGTAGGTGTACTTTTTTCCGAGCGGACCGGTGTACGTGGCCGTGTCGGTGCCGTACTCGAGGTCGTATTTCAGGCCGTCCGTCGAGTCGATGATGGTGATCTCGCTGCCGGCGGCGGGGCAGGTGTCCGCGCAGACCTGGTAGTCGCTCACCGTGGTGGCGACGGACAGCGCGCCGATCTGCCCGGTGCTGGTGCCGCTCTCGGTGATGCAGTCGCCGCCGACGGTCCAGGAGACCTGCCAGGTCGACGAGTGGTCGAAGGCGATGCCGCGCCGGGTCGTGCCGCTGAGACGGCCGCTCCAGTCGAGCGTGCGCGTGGCGAGGTCGGTGCCGCTGGCGGTGACGTCGGCGCTCGCCGCCCAGTCGGAGATCACCGCCTGCCGCCCCCTGGCGCCGGTGATGGTGAAGGGCTGGTCGATGCTGAAGGAGACCTTCAGCTCCGTGCTCGACGGGGCCGAGTAGGCGACGGTCAACGTGCCGTTCACCGTGACCAGGCCGTGGGGACCGGTGCAGTCGGTGAACACGTAGGTGGCGGTGGACGTCGAGGTGTCGTCGGTCACCACGAGACAGCCGGCCGGCCGGTAGTAAGCTTTCGCCGCGTCGCCCAGGGCCTGCGCGCTGATCTCGCCCACGCCACTCGAGCCGCCGGAGAGCGCGGTCTGCGAGGCGAGGGTGAGGCCGCTCGATCCGTCGGCGGTGCCGCCGGTGATCGACGAGGCGATGCTCAGGGTGTTCGACTCGACGTCGGTGACGTCGCTCCCGGAGGTCACGTCGGAGGGGCCGCTGCTGGCTGCGCCCTCGTCCGCGCTGCCGCTGCAGCCGACCAGGGCGAGGGACGCGATCCACGTGAACGAGGCGGCGACGATCGAGGCGGCGAAGGGGCGCATGGGAGCTCCGGGGGACGAACGGTGTTGCCCGGCGCTCATTGCAGCGGCCGTGCCCGGGCTGGTACCGGCGAACGCTCCGCGATTTGCCGCTTCGGCGTCTCTTCGCCCACCTTCGCCTCCTGGACGCGCGCGCGTTCATGGTCGCTGCCCGCTCGTCCTGGTACTCCTTCAACGTGGCCCAGGATTCGACGCGCGCGCGGGTGCTCAACTGGTTCGTCCGCGGGGGGACCGTCCGTCTCGCAGGGACCGACACCCCCGTGCACACGGTGGACGTCGACCCGGTCATCGTCGGGCGGGATCCCGGCGTCGACCTCTCGATCGCCGATCCCGAGGTGAGCGGCAGCCACTGCGAGCTGCGCGCCGTGGGCGAGGGGGTCCTCCTCAAGGATCTCGGGAGCACCAACGGTACCTTCGTCGGCCCGCTGCGGGTTCGTGAGGTGCTGCTGACCACCGCCACGGAGATCACCGTCGGCAGCGCGCGGCTCCTCTTCGAGCCGACGGCCAAGCGGCGGGTCGAGGTGGGCTACCAGGAGCGCTTCGGATCGCTCGTCGGCGAGTCCCCCAAGATGCGCCGCGTGTTCAGCGTCCTCGACAAGGTCGCCGCCACGCCGCTCAGCGTATTGATCCTCGGCGAGACCGGCACCGGTAAGGAGGTCGTCGCGCGCGCTCTCCACGACGCGAGCCCGCGCGCGCAGAAGCCCTTCGTGGTGGTCGACTGCGGCAGCATCCCGCCCACGCTCGCCGAGAGCCTCCTCTTCGGCCACGAGCGCGGCTCCTTCACCGGCGCCAACGAGCGCCGCAAGGGGGCGCTCGCCGAGGCCGACGGCGGCACGCTCTTCCTCGATGAGCTCGGGGAGCTGCCGCTGGAGATGCAGCCCAAGCTGCTGCGCGCGCTGGCCGAGCGGCAGGTGCGCCGGGTCGGCGGGAACGCCTTCGAGCCCATCGACGTGCGCGTGGTCGCCGCCACCCGGCGCGATCTCTCCGCCGAGATGAACGCCGGGCGCTTCCGCTCCGACCTGTTCTTTCGCATTGCCCAGGTGCGCGTGGAGATGCCCGCCCTGCGCGAGCGCCTCGGCGACGTGCCGCAGCTGGTGCAGGAGATCTGCCGCCGCGTCGGACACGCCGAGCACGCCGCGGCGGTGAACGCCTGGATCGAGTCGCGCATGCCCGGCTACGACTGGCCGGGGAACGTGCGCGAGCTGGTCAACGTGGCCTCGGTGGCGGCGACCCTCGCCGGGAGCGCCGCGGACGACGGCACCGCATCGGAGGCCATCGACGACGTCCTGCTCCTCACGCGCGAGCCGGGCGGATCGGCCGGAGCGGGCGGCGGAGCAGGCGGGCCGCAGAGCGCCTTCGGCGAAGCCAAGCGCACCGCCATCGCGGCGTTCGAGCGGAGCTACTTCACCACCCTCGCGCGCGGCGCCAGCGGCAACGTGAGCGAGATGGCGCGGCAGAGCGGAATGGAGCGCCACCACGTGCGCGCCTACCTGCGCAAGTACCAGATCTCGTAGGAACGCCCGCCGTTCAGAAGGTGCCGACGACGCCTGCCGTGCCGCCGCCCTGACCGGGCGCGCCGGGGACGAGGAACGGGAGGATGCGCGCGCTCGTCGCTGGCCCGTCCTGTACGCCGTCCTGCACCTGATGCGAGCCGGCGAAGTACCAGCCGCCGAGGCCGAGCGTCACCGCCGCGAGACCGAGCGGAACGGCGAGCGTCGCGTAGGCGGCGGTGCGCGCCGACTCGTAGCTGCTGGCCGCGCCGGCGTACGCGCTGGTCTTCTGCACGCCGAGGGCGTCGTTGCGCAGGTTGGTCGCGTGCACGTAGGTGAGGATCGGCACCAGCGAGGAGACGGCGGTGACCCCTCCGGCGACGTAGAGCACCACCGGCGAGAACGGATGCGCGGTGTGGTGAGCAGGAGGCGGCGGCGCGGGAGAGGTGCTCGGCGCCTCGGGCGTTGCCGCGGGCGCAGCTGGAGTCGCCGGCGGAACCGCGGTGACGGGCGGCGCCGTATCGAGCTCCTGCCCGGCCTGCAGCGTGACCGAACGCGCGCTCTCCGCTTGCGTTCCCGGCGCGAACACCAGCCGATGATCGCCGGGCGTCACGTACACGGTGAAGCCGGAGACACGCGCCGCGCTCCCGTCGAGGCTCACCGCCACCGGCGGCACCGCCGGCAGCAGGTGCAGGCGCCCGTTCTTCGCCTTGAGCGCCTCGAGCTCGGCGCGCGCTTCCCCTTCTTCCTTCTCGACGGTCGGATCGAGCGTCGCGTGGTGCATGCGCAGCGCCTGCACCTCGGCGAGGAACGCCTCGTAGTCCTGGGCCGACTGCGTGGTGTCGCCGAAGATGGCGTAGGCGCGCGCGAGGTTGAAGGCGACGCGGTAGCCGCGCTCGGGGCCGGCCTTCGCGTAGAGCGCCTCCCAGTAGCGGATGGCGTCGGCGATCTGCCCGTGCTGGTAGGCGTCGACCCCCTTGCGAAAGAGGGCGGTGAGGTCGTCGTCCGCCGCGCGCGCCGGCGCGAGCACGCTCAACACGCAGAGGGAGCTCGCCACCAGCGCCGCACCGCCCAGCGCCACCCGTCGCCGACGTCGATCAGAAGGCACGCGTGTCGATCTCCGGGCGCGCCGGGGAAGGCGAGGAGGGCGCGGCGGCCCCTTGCGGGCGCGGACGGGCCGGTGCCGCTCTCGGTCGCTGCGCCGCCCCGCCCTCGGGGGTGACGGCGGCGGCGGGTGAAGTCGTCGCCGGCGCGGTGCTCGTCGCGGCCGGCGTGTCCGCGGTCGCCGTCGTCACCGGCGGCGGGTCGACCGCATTCACCTCGGGCTCCGCAGGCGACGAGCTACTCATCCTGGCGAAGAGGAGCGCGCCCACCGCCACCAGCGCAGCGACCGTCGCGGCCAGCGGCAGCGCGCTCCGTCGCGGCGGGGGCGGAACCGAGGCCTCCACCTCGAGCGGCGTCGCCGAGGCCTCCGGTGAGCCACCGGTCCGCGGTCGCAGCGCGGCGAGCATGCGGCGCTCGCTGTCGCTCAGCGGGGCGGTGGCCGTGCTCAGGCTCTTCTTCAGCGCGTCGGCCCCCGCGCGATCGACCACCCCCTCGAGCGCGCGCGTCAGCTGGTGACGTCGTTGCGCTGCCTCCAGCTCGAAGAGCCGCTGCATCGTCGCGCGCAAGGCCGCCTCGTCCGCGCGCGGCGAGCAGGTGGCGAGGTAACGCCGCAAGGCATCGGCGACCTCCGCCGCGGTCGCCGGTCGCCCGGAGGGATCGCGAGCGACCAGGCGCGCCTGCAGCTCGGCGAGCTCCTTCGGCGCGTCGGGCACCGTGTCCGCCAGCCGGGGCGCCTCGTCGAGCGCCAGCCGCCGCATCACCTCCACGTCGCTGCCCGGTCCCCACATCCGCACCGCGGCGACGCACTCGTAGAGGATCGCCCCCACGGCGAAGAGATCGCTCCGCCGGTCCAGCTCCTCGCCGAGCGCTTGCTCCGGCGCCATGTACGCCGTCTTTCCCTTCACCTCACCGGTGTGGGTCAGCTTGCTCTCGTCGATCTTGGCGATGCCGAAGTCGAGCACCTTCACGTGCCCCGAGTAGGCCACCATCACGTTGTGCGGTGACACGTCGCGGTGCACGACGCCGAGCGACTTGCCCTCCTCGTCGCGCAGCTCGTGGGCGGCGTGCAGCCCGTCGCACAGCTCGGCCAGGAGGTAGGCGGTCAGGGCAGGGGGGAGACCGCCCTCCAGGTCCCGCGCGCGGGCGAGCAGCAGGCTCAGCGAGGTTCCCTCCACGTACTCCATGCAGATGTACAGCCGCTCCTCCTCGGCGCCGGCGGCGAAGGCGTGGACCACGTTGGGGTGGTTCAGCATCCGGGCGAGCCGCGCCTCGCGGAGGAACATCTCTTGTTGCCGCTGGTCGCGGCTCGCCTCGGTGAGCATCGTCTTGAGCGCCACGATGCGGCGGAAGGCCCCCTGCTCCTCGAGCGCCACCTCGACCGACCCCATCCCGCCGCGCCCGAGCGGAAAGAGCACCCGGTATCGCTCGGGACGGGGCGCGGCGGTCGAGGCTTCGGGGCTCATCGGACGGGCGCCCCCATCGTAGAGCAAACGGAGACCGGCCGCTCCCGGGCATGCTCCGCCATTTGCCGCACGGTCGGGGCCGGGTACCTTCGGGCCGTGATCGGTCGACGGCGAGGCTTGGTGGCCGGCGTGGCAGGCGGCGGTGCGCTGGTGAGCCTGGCGGCTCTCGCGCTCGGGGCGTGCTTGGACGACCTCCCGGCCGACACCTACGTGCCCGATGCCGCGCCCGTCTGCGGCGACGGGATCATCGAGCGCGAGATCGGCGAGTCGTGCGATCCCGGTCGGGACGCAGCGGTCACGGCCGCCGCGTTCTGCGATCCGGTTCACTGCACGGTCCTCTGTCCGGACGGCGGCTTCGTCGGACCGACGAACGACCACTGCTACTTCACGCTCGACGCGGGGGCGGAGCACGTGTCCCAGGCCAATGCCACCAGCGGATGCGCCGCGCAGGGGGCGCACGTGGTCACCTTCGACAGCGACGGGGAGGAGGGGTTCGTCGACCGGTCCTTCGAGGACGCCGGCCCCTACTGGCTCCCGCTGCAGCTCGACACGCCGGTGAACGCCAAGCCGGTGTACGACGTGGGCGCCATCGACGAGCCGGGCTGGCGCTCGACCTGCTCCGGTTGCTACGGCACGACCATCCCGGCCGGCGCGATCGACTTCG
>JAMFST010000869.1 GCA_026225435.1 Labilithrix luteola | reverse complement strand
TGTCAACGTTCGACACGGCCCACAGAGATCACGTCCACGGCGCGCTCGCAGCCAAAAAAGCGGACTGGCACCGGCTGATTATTTCAGCACGGCACCTTTCCGCTCTCACCGCGTTGAACGATGAGACATAAGTACGGCTCCTCCGCCCCGCCCTAGCTTGGCAGCCTTTCCGACAATTTCTCGCCGACCTCTATGCTGCGCGGCTTCCTCGGCCTGTAGCAATTTCAACGACTTGACGCGATGCGTGTCGTTATACATCTGACACGTGCGATATTGTCGTTGAATGGAAGCCGAGAACGCGGCACAGCAGGCGCCGCGGGAACGGACCCGCTCGGGGAGCACGACTTATGAAGCGAGCGATGACGGCCTTGGTGAGCACCTTCGTGCTCGGACTGCCGCTGGCGGCGTGCAGCTCCCCCTCGGACGCCGGGAGCGCCGACGAATCGGCGGTGACCGCCACCACCTGTGGCAACGGCACCCGCGACACCGGCGAGCAGTGCGACGACGGCAACACCCGCAACCTCGATGGCTGTGACTCGACGTGCAGCTTCGAGCAGGAGAACCGCATCGACTCGGTCGCCCTGCAGTTCTCGACCGACAGCTTCTGCGGCGCCAACGCCATCGGCAAGGCCATCGGCAGCGAGGCCAAGAGCACCATCTCGTCGGCGCTCACCAGCGCCATCGGGGACGGGTCGATCTCGATCCTCTTCAAGTTCATGGGCCTCAGCGATCTGTCCGGCCAGACCGACGCCAGCTTCCAGGTCGGCGGCATGGTCGGCGCGCCCGTCGCTAGCTCCTCGTACAACGGCGCGAAGGACCTCGACGACTGGTACACGCCCGACGAGACGTCGCTCGATTCGAAGCTGAATCCGACCGCGCTCCTCGCCGCCTCGTTCAAGGCCGGCGCGCTCACCGCCGGACCCGGCGATCTGGACATCTCGCTCGCCCTCGGCGGATCGGCCATCCCGGTCAGCCTCACCGGCGTCAAGGTCGACGCCACGGCGACGGCGGCCAGCAAGCCGACCGAGTCCGCCGGCACCACCGAGCCTGGTCACCTCGCCAGCGAGAACCTCGACCCGGCGCTCACCAGCTTCGGCGGCCTCTCCAACGGCGCCATCTGCGGAAACATCGTCGCGGCCTCGCTGGCGGCGGCTCCGGTCCCGCCGCAGCTGCAGAGCGGCGCGACCTCGTGCGGCGAGGGCTACGGCGCGAACAACTCCATGCTCGACGTCTTCGTCGGCGGCTGCAGCGTCTTCCTCTTCACCATCATCTCCAAGACCCAGCCCGACGCGGTCGCCAGCACCACCGCGGGCGGACCCTTCAAGCTGAGCGCCAGCACCAGCAGCAAGAAGGTCGACACCTGCACCGACGCCAGCGGCAAGTCGGTCGCGCTCTCGACCTGCCTCGCCGATGCGGCCTACAGCACGTACCTGACGTTCACCTCGGACCGCGTCATCGTGCGCGCGCCCGCTGCCGTCACCACGGATGCGGGGTCGGCTGCAAGCGACGCTGGCAAGGGCGCTGACGCCGCGAAGTGAGCTCGTTCATCGGCGCGCGGTGCCTCGCTCCCAGCTCTCCAGCAGCTCGGCGAGGCGCGCGCGCTCGCGGGGGGACGAGGCGCTCACGTCGGTCGACTCCTTCGCGTCGGTGATCACGTCGTAGAGGGCGGTGGTGCCGGTGGACAGATCGCGCACGTACTTGA
>JAMFST010000868.1 GCA_026225435.1 Labilithrix luteola | reverse complement strand
CGCATCGTGGGCGTCTGCCAGGCGGAAAATCGCGCCAGTCGCCGCGTCCTGGAGAAGGCGGGGCTGATCTTCGTGGAGCAGCGCCCGTTTTCGGCCACCGGCTACGAGGGCATGGTCGACTACCTTGCGCTTGACGCTCCCTGAGGCGTGGCCTATCTCCCCGCGTCCGTCTTTTATCTGGGCACCGAAAACACCATGGCCAACGAAACCTCTGCCTCGAAGTTCTCGCAGTTCCTCTCCTCGAAGAAGGTCGACCCGCGCCGCGTGATGGCAGCGTCGCACTCCCTCGAGTCTCTCCAGCGTGAGGATCGCCTCATCAAGCTGATGAAGGGGCGCGCGAAGAAGGAAGGCGCGTCCGAGGCCGACAAGGCGGAGAAGCGCAAGCCCCGCACCGGTCGCCCGGTCACCGAGCGCGCGATGGCGGCGGCCCTCAAGGGCGGCGCGATCAGCGGCCCGACCAAGACCCGCATCCTCAAGGCCGTGAACCACATCCTCGAACAGAAGAAGCAGGAAAAGGTCGAGCTGAAGGCGCTCTTCTGATCGCCTGATTCCTCCTGCAGAACCGGAGACCGTCGCAGCGCCCGTACATCCGGCGCTCCGGCGGTCTCTTCGTTTGTCGTGCACATTCCCCCTCATTTCGGGAGCTCTCGCACCGAACTGCGCAGGAAATTTGGGTCGGATCGACCAGCGAGCGCACCTTCGCGCGCATGCTCGTCATCGCCGGCGTCGTCGCTCTCGCGCTCCTCGTCTCGGACCTTCGCGACCTCCCTCGCGCGCTGTCACCTGCGGCGCGGCAGGGCAACGCGCGCAAGATCTGAAGCTGGGCGCTACTCGGGCTTGGAGAACTCGGTGATCGCGTAGGTCTCGCGAGCACCGAGGAGGCCAAACTGCACGCCCATGCCGTCCGGGCTGGTCCAGCGGACGACGGCCGGAAGCACCAGCCGGTCCTTCTGACCGGGGAGCACGACGGAGATGACGACCTCCGCACCGAACGGCGGCGGCGTGGTGGTCTCGACGAACATGCCGCCGACGGAGATGTCCCGCCCGACGCCGCTCGTCCCAGGGCCGCCAGCTGCGGCACCCGACTTGGGGGTAAACTCCAGAGGAGCTTCCAGCTGCGCGCGCGTATACCGTCGAAGGTCGACCACGCGGCGAGCGTAGCATTGCTCCCCCACCCAGGACGAAGGACGAAGTGCTCGCCGCCCGAAAGAACCACAAGTCGCCGAGCAAGTCGGAGGGGCGGGCCCTGGCGCTCATTCCCGTCGCCGTCGCGGTGCTGTTCGCCGGCATCGCGCTCCCTCGCGCGGTGGTCCCGGCCGACACGCCGCTGCCGACGGTGGACATCGCCAAGGTCGACGCGCTCCTCGCCGCCGACGCCGCTCGCGCCCGCCAAGCTGGCGCCGCGCCGCTCCCCTCGTCGGTGCGCGCCGTCGGCTCCGCCATCCGCGCCTTCTTCGCCGCCGAGGCGAACCGCGAGCCGGACGAGCGGACCGCCGAGCTGCACGAACGGATCATCCAAGCGCTCCGGTACGAGGAGACGACCGACGGTGTCGCCGGGCTGGTGACGCTGCGCGCGGTCGACGTCGAGGAGTTCGCGGTGCGCCTCGCCGAGGCGTCGGCCAAGGGGGTGGCGCGCACGCCGGAGCTCGACGAGCTCGCCGGCCCGATCGTCAACCGCCTGAGCGACGCCGGGCTCGGCGACGGCACGCACGTGCACCTGTCGGAGACCGAGGCGAAGGTCCTCTACCGCGAGGTGTTTGCCGCCACCCTCGGCTTGCAGCACCTCCCCGAGCTGGCGCCCACGCTCGACGAGGAGCGTCTGCGCTACGCCATGCTGCTCGGTCGCGGTCGTCCCGGTCCGCTGGAGCGCCGCGAGCTGGCCGAGGTGCCGACGCTCGCGCTGCTCACCACCGGCGCGGAGACCGCGGCGCAGAAGTGCGAGCGCGAATCCACCCGCGAGCAGCAGACGCTGGCCGCGTGGCGCATGACCAAGGTGCGCGAGCTCGGGGATCTCGATCCGACCTACCCGACGCTCTACGCGGTGGGGGTGCTCGCGTACCAGCACGGCGACTACGACATCTCGGTGAGCGCGACGCGCAACTGGCTCGAGACGCACCCGCGCGGGGAATGGTCGCTCCGCGCCGAGAACCTGCTGCGCGCCGGCCTCGCCGCGACCGTGAAGCAGATCTGACGGCGTCAGCGCGCGCCGCGCACACAAGCAGTGAAGGCGACGTAGCAGCAGCGCGCGGGATCGGTGAGGCGGGCGTCGCGGGTCTCGCGAGCGCTGAAGGCGCGGCCGTCGTCGTCGTGGAGCGGGCAGCGCTCGAACGGGGAAGGGAGACGAGGCGCGGCGCGGCTCGCGGAGGACGCCGGCACCGGCTCTTTCGGCGCGGTCGGCGTCGCCCGGCAGGCCACGTCGCGTCGGCAGGCGAAGGCGTCGTCGGGCGGCGACGGTTCGAGCTCCACGACACCGGCGTCTCCCTTTCCGTTCGCGCCGCCGTCGCCTCCGTCAGGCGCGTGCCCGGCATCGAGCGCGTCGTCACCGTCGAGCGGGATCATCGGCACGACGACGGTCGGCGGCGCCTCGCGCGAGCACGCGCTGGTGACGGCCAGCGCGACGATCAGCGCGAGGCCGACCGGCGCGACCGTTGCGGCCAGGCCGGGACCGAACGCCGCCAACCGCCGCACAATGTCCCGCTTTTGGCCTCGGATCCCGCTCGTCATGGCCGTCCTTTACGTATTTTCACCACGTTCCATGGGGTGCATGACGGTCCGATGCGGACACTCGAACCCACGTGACTACCAGCGTGCTACTTAGTGGAGCCATGAGGGCGTTGCTCGTCGATGACGACCGCGACCTCGCCAGGCTCCTGGACGAATACCTCAAGCCGCACGGGGTCGAGCTAGAGCATGTCGAGACCGGTGCACTAGCTCTCGAACGGCTGGAGGCGCGGAGCTACGACGCCATCCTGCTGGACGTGATGCTCCCCGGCACCGACGGCTTCGAGGTCTGTCGCCGCATCCGGCGCAAGCTCGATGTCCCCATCGTGATGCTCACCGCGCGGGGGGACGACACCGATCGCATCGTCGGCCTCGAGCTCGGCGCGGACGACTACGTCCCCAAGCCGTTCAACCCGCGCGAGCTGCTGGCGCGGCTGCGTGCCGTCGTCCGCCGCGCCCGCCCCAACGCGGTGAGCGAGCGGATCGACGTCGGCGCCCTCGCCATCGACGTCCCCGGTCACAAGGTCACCGTCGACGGCGTGGAGATCACCCTCACCTCGTTCGAGTTCCGCCTGCTGACGGCGCTCGCCCGCCGTGCCGGCGAGACCGTCCCGCGCGAGGAGCTGGCGCTGGCGCTCAAGGTCGGCAACTACGATCCGGCCGTCGACCGCTCGCTCGACGTGCACGTGAGCCACCTGCGGCAGAAGCTCGAAGAAGATCCGCGCGACCCGAAGCGCATCAAGACGGTGCGCGGCGTCGGCTACGTGCTCGTCCGCCCGAGCTGAGGATGGGCCGGCCGCGCAGCGCCTGGCGAGGACTGGAGACCCGTCTTTTCCTCTGGATCTCCGGGGCCGTCGTCATTGCCATCGTGGCCAGCTGGGTGACGACGGAGGTGTTCCGTCCGCCGCCGCAGGATCGCTCGCACTCCTTCACCCGCATCGTCACCGCGCACCTGGCGGAGATCTGGAGCGATCCGGAGGCCGTCGACGCCTACCTGGCGAGCATCCGGCCGACGCTGGGGATGGAGGTCCACCAGATCCGCGACAGGAACGTGACCCCCACGCCGCCCGGCCCGCGCTGGCGCATGACGCCGTTCGG
>JAMFST010000867.1 GCA_026225435.1 Labilithrix luteola | reverse complement strand
CGGCTCGCCGGCGCGTAGCGACACCTGGCGGTAGTTCATGGCGAACTGCGCCACCGTGCGCACCTTGCCCGGCCACTCGCGCGGGCCGAAGAGCAGGTCGACCGCCCCGCGCTGCGCCTCGTCGGCGTGGCGTGACCAGACGAACACCTGCGGGACCAGCAGGATCGGCGTGCTCATCGTGCGCTGCAGGTCGAGCAGCGTGCGCAGGCCGTCGTCGCCTTGCACCTGCCCGCGCGTCTTGCCCTCGAAGGCGTCCGGTGGCCGCTTGAGGAAGAGCGCGGCGGCGGCTCCGCTCCCCACCGCGCGGCGCAGATCACGCGCGTCGCCAGCAGCGGTGCGCGGCTTGAGCGCCTCGGCCCAGCCACGCCCCATCGGCTCGAGGATCCACAGCCCCATGTCGCCGGCGAAGCGGATCTGCGGCAGGTCGTGGCGCTTGGTGAGGTGGTCGAGCGTGAAGAAGTCGACGAACGACAGGTTGCGGAAGACGTAGACCACCGTGCCGCGGGTGGAGGCCTCGCGGACCGCCGTGGCCCACGAGGCGTCGACCTCGATGTGCTCGAAGAAGCGCCGATACGCCCACGCCAGCACCGGGTTCGGCGTGTACGAGACGAGGGGACGTTCGCTCACGGGGTGCTTGATACCGCGAGTGGAGGCGGCAGGCGGACCGTTTTGCACCGCTCGCTCGATCCGCCGGGGACGGAAAGCGCTGCCAGGGTCAAAAGGTGCGGTGAAAAGCCCACATAGTGCTCGGTGATACGACCTCGGCCGCTGTGCGCCAAATCCATGAACCTGATCCGTTCGCGCTCGATCGCTGTCGCTGCCATGTTCGCGGGTGTGGCCATCGCCACCGGTGCCTGCTCGTCGGACCCCTCGTCCTCGAGCGGCGCGTCCGGAGAGGACCTCGGCGCCACCGCCGACAGCACCAGCGCGCCGACGCTGGCGCAGGTGAAGGCCGCCATCAAGGCGAAGGGGGCCAATTGGACCGCGGGCACCACGTCCGTCTCCGGCCTGTCGACCTCGACCCGCAAGGCGATGCTCGGCGTGCCGCTGAAGGCCGACTACAAGGACCACACGGTCGTCGTCGCCGATCCGATCCAGCCGAGCTTCCTCAACGCCGCGGCCACCCTCCCGGCGACGCTCGACTGGCGCTCCAACAACGGCAAGAACTACGTCTCCCCGATCCTCGATCAGGGGCGCTGCGGTAGCTGCGTGGCCTTCTCCACCATCGGCACCTTCGAGACGCAGCTGAACATCACCGCGGGCGACGCCACCTCGCCGTGGGAGCTCTCCCCGCAGTACCTCTTCTCGTGCGGCGGCGGCAGCTGCGACGAAGGCTGGGAGGTCGATCCGGCGGCGGAGTTCCTCGTCAAGACCGGCGTCGTCGACAGCTCCTGCATGCCCTACGCGAGCGGCCCGGAAGGGACCGACGAGGCTTGCTCCAAGGCGTGCAGCAACGCGAAGTCGCGCGTCGTGAAGGCCAAGAGCTACACCACGCCGACGTCCGGTTCGAGCTCGACGACCGCCATCAAGAACGCGCTCGTCAACGGGCCGCTCGTCGCCACCATGACCGTCTACGCCGACTTCGAGTACTACGCGGGCGGCGTGTACAAGCACGTCACCGGCGACGCCGAAGGGGGCCACGCGGTCAGCATCATCGGCTGGAACAACGCCGACCAGGCCTGGATCTGCT
>JAMFST010000866.1 GCA_026225435.1 Labilithrix luteola | reverse complement strand
GTCGTACATCACCAGGTGCTGCGCGCCGGGAACGAGGTTCGGCGTCTTGGCGTCGCGGAAGCGCGGGGGCTCGCGTCGTGGAGGGCGGCGACCACCAGCTCCTTGCCGGTGCCGCTAGGGCCGGTGACGAGCACCGTGCAGGAGGACTTGGCGACCTGCTCGATGGTGGCGAGGACCGCCTTGATCGAGGCGTGGTGGCCGACGATCTTCCCTCGGCTGGTCGGACGCAGCGTCGAGCGCACCAACGCCAGGGGCGCCAGGGTCTGCTCGTCACCGAAATCCAGAACTTCTGCCGTGTTGGTACCCGTCATGGTGCAGCCTCCGATTCCCTCCTATCGCAAGCGTCGGTCCATTGGCGCTTCGTCACTTTTTTGCCGCTTTCTTGCGTCATGTTTCCGCTGCGGTCGTTGCCGACCCGGGTGTCATGGCGCCATCGCGGTCAATCTCGACCTCATTGCCGTCTCGCAGGGTTGTGACTGACCGCTGCGTCGACGGAAGGAGAGTCAGCCCGCCTTGCGTAGCGCGGGCGTCGCGTTGGCGGCGACCGTCTCGGTCTGCGACACGGCGGTCGACCACGCCTCGCGCAGCGGCGTGAGCACCTTGAGGATGGAGGCGACCTTGGCGCTGTTCTGCTCGATCATCGCTTCGATCGCCGTCTGCATGCAGAAGGCGTAGAGCCCCTCGAGCGTGGTGCAGAGCTGCGGCGACTGCGAGTGGTCGAGGCCGCTGAGGAGCTCGGTCAGGATGGCGTGACCGCGGGTGATGCGCTCGGAGGCACGGCCGCGGTCGCCCGCCTCGATGGCCGCCATTCCCTCGCGGAAGAAGCGGAACATGGCGTCGTAGAGCATGACCAGCAGGCGGCCGGGGGAAGCGGTGCTGACGCTGACCGCGCCGTAGCGCGCGAGGTTGGACGGGGCGTACATTCGAGTCTTCCTGGTTCGGGGTTCGTCTCTGATAACGGCCGCGGCGCGCCTGGCTTGAGGCTTCGCTGCGCTTACGAGGTGCCGCTCACACGAACGAGCCGGTACCGCCGACCTGCTCGAAGAGCGCGCGGTTGGTGCTCACGGTCGTGTCCATCGCGGTGAACTCCGCCTCGAGCTGCGTCTGGTACATCGCCAGGCGCGCCTGCGCGTCGCTGATCTCCTTGGCCAGGCTCGCGGTCTTCTGCGTGAAGGCCGACATCTCGGCCGCGATGGGGGCACCGAAGTTGTTCACCAGGTTGTCCACGGTGTCGGAGAAGTTCTTCATGATGCCGGTCGACTGGGTCGACGTGTCGGTCACGAAGAGGCGCTCGACGTTGGTCGGGTCGGCGCTGACCGCGGCGCTCAGCTTGGTGGAGTCGAGCGTGAGCGTGCCGTCGTCGCCCAGCGTGATGCCGACGCTGCTCAGCGTGGTGTACGAGCCGGTGGTGCCCGCCACGCTGCTGGCGAACAAGCTGCTCAGGCTCGAGAGCGTCGTGCGCATGGCCGAGTCGCCCTGTAGCGCCGTGACGGTGCCCGTGGTCGAGCCGTAGCCCGCGTCGGTGTGCGCCAGGTTCACGACGGCGTTGTACGCCGTCACGAACGCGTTCACCTTGGTGGTGAGCGACGTCGAGTCGGCGGCGACCGTCACGGTGCTGGGCGTCGTGGAGGTGCTGGTCAACGCCAGCGTGACGCCGGGGATCGCCCCGGTCAGCTGGTTCGTCGAGCTGGTGACGGCGATGCCGTCGACCGTGGCCGACGCGCTCTGCGCCGCCTGGTAGGTGTTGCTGGCGGTGGACAGGCCGAGGGACACGCCCTGCGTCTCG
>JAMFST010000098.1 GCA_026225435.1 Labilithrix luteola | reverse complement strand
CCATCGTGCCGTCGGCCGGGATCGAGCTGCGGCAGACGGTGTCGATCGGCGTCGCCTGCTGGGACGGGGCCGAGAGCGCCGAGGAGCTGGAAGCGCGTGCCGACGCGGCGATGTACGTGGCCAAGGGGGCGGGACGAAACCTGGTGCGCTCGTCGCTGCCGCCGCCGCTGCGGTGAGGACCCGTCTCGTGCTCGCCCTGGGAGGCGGCGCCGCCCTGCTCGTCGCCGCCGCGGTGGCCGTTCTTCCCGTATCGCCCGCTTCCGTCGCTCCGGATCCGGAGGGGGTCGACGCCGACGCACGGGACCCCCTCACGAACACTGTTCGTGATGGCGGTGCGGACGCGAGCCCGGCCGATCCGCGCTGTCGCCAGCTCTCCGCCGAGATCGCGCAGATGGCGGAACGCATCGCCTCGGCCGATCCCACCTGCGCTCTGTCGGCTGCGGAGGTGACTCTTGCCTTCGACCACTGCGCGGCGACGGCCGCCGGTGCCTGGAGCCTGGTGCCGCGCAGGTTCGCCGCTCACGGTGACCCCGCCTTCGACGACGGCAAGAGCTGCGAACGGATCGACATCGAGGTGGCGCTGGTGCACCTGGGAGCCCCCAACGACGCCGGGGAGCCGACGCGCAGCGAGCGCGTCCCCTTCGCCGATGTTCCCGACTTCGCCGAGCCCGTCGACGCAGGGCTCGCCGCCAACTGGTCGAGGGTGACGTCCAGCTGGGGATCACACTCCCTCGATCCTCCGCTCTTCGTCGACTACGACGGCGACGGCGAGCTGGAGGTCATCCTCAAGGCAGATTCCGACGACGAGGGGTACGACCCGAGCTGGTTCGAGATCGACACGTTCCGCGCGGCCCCCGGCGCCGGCGCCCACGTCGTGCCGTACCCGCCCGCGCGCGGCCTCCTCGTCGACGACGTGTGCGACGTGGACGCCGACGGCCGCTTCGACCTGATGACCCGCGGCCCCTACGCGGCGGTCACCTCGCTCGACGGGCCCGGCAACGACGTACCCGTGGTGCCGGCGATCTTCGTCCAGCACGCGCGCACGGACGGGAGCTTCTCCGACCGCGACGAGGTCGCCCGGCAAGCGCTGCGCATGACGTGTCCCGACACGCCGTCATCGCCGCCGCCGACCGCCGGGGGCGAGATCGAGGACACCGCGCGCGAGCTCGTCTGCGCTCGCCTGCACGGGGTCAGCGCCGAGACGTTGCGCGCCCGCCTGCTCCCGACTTGCGCCGCGCTCTGCCACAAGACCATCGGCTGCGAGCGCGACGCGGGCGCTGCCTGTCCCGACTGGGTCGATCAGGTGCTCGCCGTGCCGCCGCCTCTCCAGCTGCCGGTGAAGCGATGAACCGGCGCCTTGCCATTGCCCTGACGGCGGGCATCGGCTCGTTCGTCCTCGCCATCCTCGGCGTCATCCTGATCTCGTCGCCTCGGTCGAACCACGGGAGCGAAGGCGAAGCGCCGGCGAGCCTCGGTTCGCCCGTCGACGCTGGTCTCGCGCCCTTTGTCACCACCTCCGACGCCAGCGCGGACGTCAGCGCGGAAGCCAGCGCCGACGCCAGCGCGGACGCGGGCGACGCCGACGCCGCCCTCGACCCAGACGCGGGCCAGCGGTTGGTGAACGATCCCCGCTGTCGCCAGCTCTCGGCGGAGATCGCCCGCATGGCCGCGCGCATCGCGGCGGCCGACCCGAGCTGCAAGGTCACCGCGAGCGAGATCATCGAGCAGCTCGATCACTGCGCAGCCACGGCAGCCGGCGCCTGGAGCCTCGTGCCGCGGCGCTTCTCCGTCCAGCGCGACTCGCCCACCGCCCACCTCTCTGCCGAGGTGGATGTCGAGGTGGCGCTGGTGCACCTCGGCGCGCCGGGCAGCACCGGGGATGCTGCGCGCAGCGAGACCGTTCCCTTCGATCAGCGCCTCCATGGCGGCCTCGCCACCAACTGGTCGCGAGTGTGCGCCACCCGCTATGGCTCGCTGTCGCTCTCGCTCGTCGAGCCCGGGTTCGTCGACTTCGACGGAGACGGCGACCTCGAGGTGCTCCTCTCGAGGGACGAGGTCGAGGAGGGCTACGATCCGTCCGAGCACGCGATCTACACCTTCGCCCGTAGCTCCGACGCCAGTGGCGGCCGCGTCGAGCTCTATCCGCCCGCGCGCGGCATCGACTTCGAGGATGTGAGCGACGTCGACGGAGACGGTCGGCCCGATCTCCTGACCCGCGGCCCCTACGGATCGATCCAGGTGGTGAGCGGCGGGCTCGGCGACGAGATGCCGCTCGTTCCGGCGATGTTCCTGCAGCATGCGCTGCCCGACGGCACCTTCTCCCCGCGCGACGAGGTCGCCCTCCAGGCGCTGCGCAAGATCTGCCCGACGGCCCCCTCGCTCCGCGGCGCCAGCCTGCCCGTCGAGGACGTCGCGCGGGACATGATTTGCGCCCGCCTCCACGGGGTCCGCGCCGCGACGATCCGCGCCCAGTTGCTTCCGACCTGCTCCACCCTCGGCAACAGCCTTCTGCCCGATCCGGACGATCCGCCCGACGCCGCCGACGCCGGTCCCGTCTGCCCAGGTTGGGTCGACCAGGTCCTCACGGTGCCGCCGTTTCTCCATCTCCCCTGAGCGGCGATCTCGCCGGCGCGCGCATCGCCGCGCGACAACCGCCCCGCGACCGTGCTAGCCGGCCCTCTATCGTGGCCAACGAATCCATCACCGCGCGCAGCAAAGATTTCGCCAAGTGGTACCAGGACGTCATCGCCAAGGGCGATCTCGCCGAGCCGGCGGAGGTCGTCCGCGGGTGCATGGTGATCAAGCCGCACGGCTACGCCATCTGGGAGAAGATCCAGGCGGACCTCGACAAGCGCTTCAAGGCGACCGGCCACAAGAACGCCTACTTCCCGCTGCTCATCCCGCTGTCGTTCCTCTCCAAGGAGGCGCAGCACGTCGAGGGCTTCGCCATGGAGTGCGCGGTCGTCACGCACTCCGGCCTGCGCGCCGTGAAGGGGGAGGACGGCAAGACCACCGTCGAGGTGAAGAACCCGCTCGAGGAGCCGTACGTCATCCGCCCCACCAGCGAGACGATCATCGGGCACTACTTCGCCAAGTGGATCCAGAGCCACCGCGACCTGCCGCTGCTCATCAACCAGTGGGCGAACGTGATGCGCTGGGAGATGCGCACGCGCCTCTTCCTCCGCACGAGCGAGTTCCTCTGGCAGGAGGGGCACACCGCGCACGCGACCCACGACGAGGCCATCGAAGAGGTCCGCCGGATGCTCGACGTGTACGCCGACTTCTCCGAGAACGTGATGGCCGTGCCGGTCATCAAGGGGCGCAAATCGGACAGCGAGAAGTTCGCCGGCGCCGAGGCCACCTTCTGCATCGAGCTGATGATGCAGGATGGCAAGGCGCTGCAGGGCGGCACCAGCCACGATCTCGGGCAGAACTTCGGCAAGGCCTTCGACGTGAAGTTCCAGAACAAGGAAGGGGGCATCGACTACGTCTGGCAGACCTCCTGGGGCGTCACCACGCGGCTCATCGGCGCGCTG
>JAMFST010000865.1 GCA_026225435.1 Labilithrix luteola | reverse complement strand
GGTCGCGTCGCAGGAAATCATCAAGCAGCTCGGCACGAACGGCGGCGGGTTCTTCAACGCGAACTCGGCGCACCCGTTCGAGAACCCCACCGCCTTCGCGAACCTCCTCGAGATGCTCGCGCTGATGCTCATCCCGACGTCGCTCTGCTTCACCTTCGGCACGATGGTGAAGGACAAGCGGCAGGGCTGGGCGATCTTCGCCGCCATGGCGGCCATCCTCGTGCCGCTGCTCCTGGTGTGCGTCGCCGCCGAGCAGGCGGGCAACCCGGCCATCGCCAGCATCCCGGGCGTGGACCAGGTCGCCAGCGCGCTCCAGTCGGGCGGCAACATGGAGGGGAAGGAGGTCCGCTTCGGCATCGCCGGCAGCAGCCTCTTCGCCACCATCACCACCGCGGTCTCCTGCGGCGCGGTCAACGCGATGCACGACTCGTTCACGCCGCTCGGCGGCCTCGTCCCGATGTGGCTGATCCAGCTCGGCGAGGTGGTCTTCGGCGGCGTCGGTGCCGGCCTCTACGGCATGCTCATGTTCGCCATCGTCGCCGTCTTCGTCGCCGGCCTGATGGTCGGCCGCACGCCGGAGTACCTCGGCAAGAAGATCGAGGCCTACGAGATGAAGATGGCCTCGCTGGTGGTGCTCGTGCCGCCGGCCACGGTGCTGGTGTGCACCGCCATCGCCGTCATGTGCGAGGCGGGCCGCAAGGGCATCCTGAACCCGGGCGCCCACGGCTTCAGCGAGGTCCTCTACGCCTACTCGTCCGCCGCCAACAACAACGGCAGCGCCTTCGGCGGCCTCTCGGCGAACACGCCGTTCTACAACGTGAGCCTCGGCGTCGCGATGTTCCTCGGGCGCTTCTTCGTGAAGATCCCGGTGCTGGCGCTGGCCGGCGCCCTCGCGCGCAAGAAGCTCGTCCCCACCGGCGCCGGCACCTTGCCGACGCACACGCCGCTCTTCGTCTCGATGCTCGTCGGCGTCGTGATCCTGGTCGGCGCGCTCACCTTCATCCCCGCGCTGGCGCTCGGCCCGATCGTCGAGCAGCTCCTCGCTCACTCCGCCTCTTGAGGCTGCCATGTCTGCCCTTCCCCTCGCTCCTCCGTCGTCTCGCTCGGCGCTGTCCCCGCCGCCCGCTCCTCCCCTCAAGCCGTCCCGCGGCGAGGCTCGCCCGCTGTTCGACGGGCCCATCGTCCGCGGAGCCATCCTCAGCTCGTTCAAGAAGCTCGACCCGCGCCACCAGGCGCGCAACCCGGTCATGTTCGTGGTCGAGGTGGGGAGCGTCTTCACCACCGTGCTCGCCGTCCAGGCGCTCGCCGGTCACGGCGAAGCGGGCGGCGGCTTCGTCACCGCCATCGCCGCCTGGCTCTGGTTCACCGTCCTCTTCGCCAACTTCGCCGAGGCGATGGCCGAGGGGCGCGGCAAGGCGCAGGCCGACACCTTGCGAATGGCGCGCAAGGACGTGCAGGCGAAGAAGCTCGCCGCCGCCGCGCGCGATTCGAAGGTGACGTCCACCCTCGCCTCCGAGCTGCGCAAGGGGGACATCGTCCTCGTCGAGGCGGGCGAGCTCGTGCCCATGGACGGCGAGATCCTCGAAGGCGTCGCCTCGGTCGACGAGAGCGCCATCACCGGCGAGAGCGCGCCGGTCATCCGCGAGAGCGGCGGCGATCGCAGCGCCGTCACCGGCGGCACGCGCGTTCTGTCCGACTGGCTCGTGGTCCAGATCTCCACCAACCCGGGCGAGACCTTCCTCGACCGCATGATCTCCAGGGTGGAAGGGGCCAAGCGGCAGAAGACGCCCAACGAGATCGCCCTCGACATCCTGCTGGCGGCGCTCACCATCGTCTTCCTGCTGGCGACGGTAACGTTGTTACCCTACTCGATCGAGAGCGTGCGCGCGGCCGGCAAGGGGGTGCCGATCACCCTCACCGTGCTCGTCGCGCTGCTCGTCTGTCTCATCCCGACGACCATCGGCGGGCTGCTGTCCGCCATCGGCATCGCCGGCATGGACCGCATGATCCAGGCGAACGTCATCGCCACGTCGGGGCGCGCGGTCGAAGCCGCCGGCGACGTCGACGTGCTGCTCCTCGACAAGACCGGCACCATCACCCTCGGCAACCGGCAGGCGGCCTCCTTCACGCCGGCCCCGGGCGTCTCCGCCGAGCGGCTCGCCGAGGCAGCGCAGCTCTCGTCGCTCGCCGACGAGACCCCCGAGGGGCGCAGCATCGTGGTCCTCGCCCGCGAGAAGCACGGCATCAAGGAGCGCGATCTGTCGGCTCTCAAGGCGACCTTCGTCCCCTTCACCGCGCAGACGCGCATGAGCGGCGTCGACTTCCAGGGCGACACCGGACTGCGCGAAATCCGCAAGGGGGCCGCCGACTCCGTGGCCACCTACGTGGAGACCAAGGGGGGCTCGTTCCCCGCCGAGGTGCGCGCCGCCGTCGAGACCGTCGCCAAGCGCGGCGCCACGCCGCTCGTCGTCGTCGAAGGCAAGATCGTCCTCGGGGTCGTCGAGCTGAAGGACATCGTCAAGAGCGGCATCAAGGAGCGCTTCGCCGAGCTGCGCAAGATGGGCATCAAGACGGTGATGGTGACCGGCGACAACCCCACCACCGCCGCCGCCATCGCCGCCGAGGCGGGCGTCGACGATTTCCTCGCCCAGGCGACGCCGGAGAACAAGCTGGCCCTCATCCGCGAGCACCAGACCGGCGGACGTCTCGTGGCCATGACCGGCGATGGGACGAACGACGCCCCGGCGCTCGCCCAGGCCGACGTCGCCGTCGCCATGAACACCGGCACGCAAGCTGCGAAGGAGGCCGGCAACATGGTCGACCTCGACTCGAACCCGACGAAGCTCATCGAGATCGTCGAGATCGGCAAGCAGCTGCTCATCACCCGCGGCGCGCTCACCACCTTCAGCATCGCCAACGACGTCGCCAAGTACTTCGCCATCATCCCCGCCGCCTTCGCCAGCACCTACCCGGCGCTCGGCGCGCTCGACGTGATGCACCTGACGACGCCCAACAGCGCCATCCTCTCGGCGGTCATCTTCAACGCGCTCGTCATCGTCGCGCTCATCCCGCTCGCCTTGCGCGGCATCGCCTACCGCGCCGTCGGCGCCTCCAAGCTGCTCCAGCGCAACCTGCTGGTCTACGGCCTCGGCGGGCTCGTCGTGCCCTTCGTCGGCATCAAGGCGATCGATCTCCTCCTCTCGCTGCTCCACCTCGTCTGACTGCTCGAATCGAGTCTCCATGCCCGCACCGTCTGTCGCCAACGCTGCATCTCCTCCGGTCGCCTTCGTCGCCGAGCTCCGCCGCGCCATCACCGCTTTGCTCGCGCTCACACTCCTCACGGGCGTGGTCTATCCGCTGGCGGTCACCGGGATCGCCCAGGCCACCATGCCCGGCAAGGCCAACGGGAGCCTCCTCGTGATCGACGGCAAGCCGGTGGGCTCGCAGCTCCTCGGCCAGCCGTTCTCCGATCCGAAGTACATCTGGTCACGCCCGTCGGCGACGTCGCCGGGCCCGTACGACGGGACCGCGTCGTCCGGTTCGAACCTCGGCCCGACCAATCCGGCGCTCACCGAGGCGGTCACCGCGCGCGTCGCGGCTCTGCACGCCGCCGATCCGGGCAACACCCTGCCCATCCCGTCGGACCTGGTC
>JAMFST010000097.1 GCA_026225435.1 Labilithrix luteola | reverse complement strand
TCCCGCTGCTCCTCAAGGCGGGGGACTGCGCGGTGCCGATGTTCGACACCGCGGCGCTGCACGTGGTGGCGGCGCTCGATTTCGCGCTCGGGGCGTGACCTCGCTGCGAACGAACAGCTCCGCAGCGGCCGCGCTCAGACCTGCGCTTGCCCGCCGTCGACGAACAGCTCGGCGCCGCTGGTGAAGCTCGAGTCGTCCGACGCGAGGAAGAGCGCGGCGGTCGCCACCTCGTCGACGTGCCCCACGCGCCCGAGCGGGACCTGCGTGGCCATGTACGAGAGCAGCCCCTTGGCCGCCTCCGCGTCCGGCGCCAGGCCGTTCAAGCCCGGGGTGTCGATGGGCCCAGGGACCAGCACGTTGACCCGGATCTTGCGCTCCTTCAGATCGAGGATCCAGTTGCGGGCGAAGTTGCGGATGGCCGCCTTCGTCGCGCTGTAGACGCTGAAGTTCGCGTTGCCGGTGACGCCCGTGGTGGAGCCGGTGAGGATGACCGAGCCGCCGTCACGCAGGAGCGGCAGCGACTTCTGCACCGTGAAGAACGTGCCCTTCACGTTGGTGCCGAAGGTGCTGTCGAAGTCCTCCTCGGTGATGGCGCCGAGGGGCGCGAAGTTGCCACCGCCGGCGTTCGCGAAGACCACGTCGAGCGAGCCCTTGGTCTCCTTGATGACGGCGAAGAGGCGATCGAGATCGGCCAGCTTCGACACGTCGCTGCGCACGCCTTGTACATTCGCGCCGATGGCCTTCACCGCCGCGTCGAGCTCCGGCTGTCGCCGGCCAGTGATGAACACGTACGCCCCTTCGGCGACGAAGCGCTTCGCCGCCGCCAGACCGATCCCCGTGGTGCCGCCGGTGACCAGCGCCACCTTTCCCTGAAGCTTCGTCCCCGTTGCCATGATTCGTCTCCTCCGAGGCGATTGAACCTATGGACGGGACGAAGGTGCCGGTAGGCGGCTGAAATGGTACTCATCGTCCCAGGAATAGAACGATGCCCCTCGACCTGAACGACCTCGTCTACTTCTCCCAGGTGGTCGACAAGGGGGGCTTCGCCGCCGCCGCGCGCGCCGTGAAGACGCCCAAGTCGAAGCTCAGTCGGCGCGTCGCCGGCCTGGAGAAGCACCTCGGCGTGCGTCTCATCGAGCGCTCCACTCGCCGCTTCCGCGTCACCGAGGTGGGGAAGTCGTTCTACCTGCACTGCAAGCGGGTGGTCGAGGAGGCGGAGCTCGCCGAGGCCGCGACCTTCGCCGCCGGCGCCGAGCCGCGCGGTCTGGTGCGATTCAGCTGCCCCACCGGGCTGATCGAGGAAGTCCGTCCGCTGCTCTGCACCTTCCTCGATCGGTACCCGCAGGTGCGGCTGCAGCTCGTCGCCACCGATCGGGCCGTGAACCTCATCGACGAGCGTGTCGACCTGGCGATCCGGGTGCGCCTCTCGCTCGACACCGATGCGGCGTTGAGCGTGCGGCCGCTGGGCAAGAGCGTGCGGCTGCTGCTGGCGGCGCCGAAGCTGGCCCGGCGCATCGCCGCCGACGCGGACATCGCGACGCTCGCCTCGCTGCCGACGCTCGCCACCAGCGACGACGGGCCGGAGGCCGAGTGGCACCTGCAGGGGCCGGACGGCGAGCGGCGGGTGATCCGCCACGCGCCGCGCTTCTCCTGCGCCGACTTCGCCACGGTGCGTGAGGGGGCGATCTCCGGCTTCGGCATCGCCCACCTGCCGGACCACGCCTGCGCCGGAGCGCTCGCGCGGGGGGAGCTGGTGCGCGTGTTTCCTCCGTGGCAGGGGGCCGAAGGGATCGTCCACCTGGTGTTCACCGGCCGGCGCGGTCTACCGCCGGCGGTGCGCGCGCTGATCGATCACGTGGCCGCAGGGTGGACGAAGGCCGCGAGCCGGTCGAGCAGCCCCGCGCCGCCGCTTCACGACGCGGCGCGGTCGGGTACCTGGAAGAGGGAGGGGACGACCTCGACGGCGGTGCCGATGCGGACCTCGTCGAAGCCCCAGTCGTTGTCGGGTCGCTCGGGGCCGACGTAGATGGCGCGCGCGTGGTGGCGCACGGCGTGGACGAACCCGGCGGCCGGGTAGACGGCTCCCGAGCTGCCGATGGTGACGAAGATGGTCGCCTCGTCGAGCGCCCGGGCGATGGCGCTCAAACCGATGGGCACCTCGCCGAACCAGACGATGTCCGGGCGAAGCGCGCCACCGCAGGTACAGCGGGGGAGCTCGTCGAGGTAGCCGCTGGTGTCGGCGAAGGCGGGGCGACAGCAGGTCTGACAGCGCGTCTTGCCCAGCTCGCCGTGCATGTGGAGCAGCTGGCTCGACCCGCCCCGCTCGTGCAGATCGTCGACGTTCTGGGTGCAGAGGAAGAGGCGGTCGCCGAGCTCGCGGCCGAGCTCGCCGATCGCCCGGTGCGCGGCGTTGGGCTGGCAATCGACCATCTGGGCGCGACGCTGCGAGTAGAATTTCCACACCAGCCTCGGGTCGCGGGCGAAGCCCTCGGGGGAGGCGACCTCCTCGAAGCGGTGCGTCTCCCAAAGTCCGCCTGCGTCACGGAAGGTGCGAATTCCGCTTTCCGCGCTGATTCCAGCGCCCGTGAGGACGAAGACCCGGTCCGCGGGACCGACGAAGATGGAGCCGCTCACGGGAAACGTCGTAGTGCGTCGGGAGCGCCGCGTCGACGGAAGTGAAGCAAATCGAGACAACAAGGCTGTCCCGATTGCCTTCGCCAGGCCGCACCGACCCCGGCATTTGCATAAGTTGCCGCCCCCGCGCCGTCGGGGCTATGAAGCAGGGGTGACCAGCCGCGAAAATGAGGGGAAACCCGAGCTGAAGCCGGCGGACCGACCGGGCCGGCGCGAAGCCCTGGTGCGCCTGGGGAGCGCCGCGGGGGTGCTCGTGGCCAGCGCGGGCGTCGGGCGCCTCGTCTACGACCGCGGCGGCTTCGGCGCCAGCGACGACCAGGGGACCCGCCAGGTGCGCGACTACCGCACCGCTCCGGGACCCGAGGCGAAGGAGCTCGGCGAGCTCGCCATCGCCCGCGCCAAGATCGACGAGCTCGCGCCGACGGCCGAAGCGCTGGTCGGCCGCGCCATCGACGCTCTCGGCGGGATGAAGCGCTTCATCAGCCGCGGCGACGTGGTCGTGGTGAAGCCGAACATCGGGTGGGATCGCCTGCCGATGCACGCCGCCAACACCAGCCCCGACGTGGTCGGCGCGGTGATCGAGCAGGCCTTCAACGCCGGCGCCAAGAAGGTCATCGTCGCCGACGGCTCGTGCAACGAGGCGGAGCGCTGCTTCCAGCGCTCGGGCATCTGGCGCAAGGCCTACGGCATGGGCGCCGAGGTCATCTTGCCGGCCGAGCACCGCTACCGCACCACGCGCATCAAGGGCGAGGTGCTCGACGAGTGGCCGATCTTCACCACCCTGGTCGACGCCGACAAGGTGATCAACGTGCCGATCGCCAAGCACCACAACCTCGCCAAGTACACCGCGGCGATGAAGAACTGGTACGGCGTGCTCGGTGGCCGGCGCAACCGGCTGCACCAGAACATCGACACCAGCATCGCCGATCTGGCGACCTTCATGCGGCCGTCGCTGGTCGTCGTCGACGCCATGCGCGTGCTCGTGCGCAACGGCCCCCAAGGGGGCAACGTCGACGACACCAAGGTGATGAACACCATCATCGCCTCGGTCGATCAGGTCGCCGCCGACTCGTTCGGCTGCACCCTCATCGGGCAGCACCGCGACAACATCCCGTACCTGAAGATGGGGCACGAGCGCGGTCTGGGCACGATGATGTGGGAAAACCTTCGCGTCCGAGAGGTCTGACGTGGAGGCCGAACCGCAGCAGCACGCCGGCGCCCGGCTCGACCTGGCCGGCATCGACCAGACGCTCCATCCGCACGATCACGATCACTCGCCCGTGCAGCCGATCCCGTGGAAGACGGGGAAGGTCGGCGCGGTCGCGGCGATCGATCAGGCCACGTCGCTGCCGTTCGTGGTGCCGACGCCGAAGCCGCGCCGTTCGCTCCCCCTGACGTCGGTGGCCGCTCCGACGATCAACGCGACGCCGGTGGCGCCCGCCGTTCCCGTTCCGGCAACGCCGAAGGTCGCCGTTGTCGCCAAGCCTTCCTTCTGGAAGCGCTTCGTGAAGCCGAAGGCCAAGCGCCCCGGCTCGGGCATCCCGGCGCGTGCGTCGATTCGCCGCCTGGTCTGGCTACGCCGCTTCTCCCAGGTCTTCTTCTTCGGCATCTTCCTCTTCTTCCTCTTCCAGACAGGCTTTCGCGGCACCTTCGTCGCCAAGGCGGAGACGCCGGTGCGCCTGCCGTACCCGGTCGAGGCGTTCCTCCTCGCCGATCCGTTCGTCGGCGCGATGACTGCGATCTCGACGCACACGGTCTACCGCGGCCTCGCCTGGAGCGTCGCGCTGCTGGCGCTCACCCTGGTCGTCGGGCGCGTGTTCTGCGGCTGGATCTGCCCCTTCGGCACGCTCCACCACTTCGTCGCCTGGATCATGCCGAGCAAGATCGGTCGCGGCGGCTCGCGCGTCGACGCCAACCGCACGCACGTCTACCAGCGGACGAAGTACTACCTGATGTACGCGTTCCTCATGGCCGCCGTCGCCGGCAGCGCCATCGGCGGGATGTTCGATCCGATCTGCATTGCCGTCCGCTCCATCGGTCTCGGCGTGATCCCCGCGGCGCAATACCTCACGGGGCGCGGTCTGTCCGGCGTGCAGGAGCTGCACTCGCGCGAGCTGCAGTCGGCCGCCGATCACTCGCAGGACTTCCTCGCGCACACCGTCTGGCAGGGGCACCAGTTCTACTTCCACCAGACCTGGATCATCCTCTTCCTCTTCGTCGCGGCCCTCTTCGCGAACCGCTTCATCCCGCGCTTCTGGTGCCGCGTCCTCTGCCCGCTGGGCGCCTTCCTCGGCGTCTTCGCGCGCTTCGCCGTCTTCGGCATGGAGAAGGATCACGCCAAGTGCACGGACTGCAACCTGTGCCTCGTGAACTGCCAGGGGGCCGATAGCCCGCAGGGGGGCGTGAAGTGGCGTCAGGACGAGTGCCACATGTGCATGAACTGCGAGACGGCCTGCCCCGAGGACGTCATCAAGTTCAAGTTCCTCCCCAACCGCAAGAGCGCGGTGGTCAAGCCGGACACCCAGCGCCGCACGCTCATCGCGACCGCCGCCGCCGGCGCCATCTTCATCCCCACGGCGCGCATCGCCGACTCGCTCGACGTGAACTACCACGCGAAGCTCATTCGCCCGCCGGGAGCGGTCGAGGAGCGCGCCTTCCTCGAGCGCTGCATCCGCTGCGCCGAGTGCATGAAGGTCTGCCCGAACAACGCGCTCCACCCGGCCTTCTTCGAGGCGGGCGTGGAGGGCATGTGGACCCCGATCCTCATCGCCCGCATCGGCTACTGCGAGCACTCCTGCGTCCTCTGCGGCCAGGTCTGCCCGACCGGCGCCATCCAGAAGATCACTGAGAAGGAGAAGCTCGGCCAGGACGTCCCGCCGGTGAAGATCGGGACCGCCTTCTACGACCACGGCCGCTGCCTGCCGTGGAGCATGCAGACCCCGTGCATCGTCTGCGAAGAGTTCTGCCCGACGTCGCCGAAGGCGATCTGGGTCGAAGAGGTCGACGCGGAAGTGCGCGACAAGGTCCCGGGGCCGAACGGCGAGCAGCCGGCGATGAAGCAGGTGCATCTGCAGCGCCCGCACGTGGACCCGAGCTTGTGCATCGGCTGCGGCGCCTGCGAGAAGGTCTGCCCGGTGCAGGACCAGCCCGCGGTGTACATCACCAGCG